>JALYWD010000452.1 GCA_030852885.1 Chloroflexota bacterium
CGGGGCGCCTGGTCCTCGGTGGTCATCGTCAGCCAGCCGAGCCGCGCCAGCTTTTTCAGGTGCTTGTACAGCATGGCGGGCTCGAGGCGGATCACCTCGCCCAGGGGCTGGTCGCGCCGGAACTGTCGCGCCAGCTCGTACCCGTGCGCCGTGCCGCCAGCGAGCGACAACAGGCCCAGCAGCGCGTGCTCCGCGGGAAGCTGGCGCTGATCGGATACGCGTTCATTGGTGGCAGAGGCTGCCGTGGAATTGTCTGAATCCTGCACGCTCATTGTGGGGAGTATCCCACGCTGAAATGTCACATTACGGGCGTGCCGGTGCGGCTGGCCAGCAGGCGCAGCCCGAACAGGACGATCACCGACGCAATGAGCAAGACCAGCGAGAGGATGAGCGCAGAGGTCAGGTCGCCCGCGCCGAAGCGCGCGTAGATGGCGAGCGGCATGGTTTGGGTGACGCCCGGGAAATTGCCCGCGAACATGATGGTCGCGCCAAACTCGCCGAGGGCGCGGGCCCAGGCCAGCACCGCCCCCGCCATCAAGCTGGGTAGCGCCATGGGAAACGTCACGGTGCGCAGGGTGCGCAATGGGGACGCTCCAAGGTCGGCGGCGGCTTCTTCCAGATCCAGGTCTACGCGCTGGAAGCCGCTCTTGGCGGCGCGCACAAAGAAGGGCGCCGCGACGAAGACCTGGGCCAGCACCACCGCCGTCGTGGTGAAGCCCACCGTCACACCCATCGTCGCCAGCCAGCGCCCAACCATCCCGTTGCGCCCGAAGGCCACCAGCAGCGCGATACCGGCCACCGCCGGGGGGAGCACGATGGGCAGATCGACCAACGTGTCAATGACGCGAGAGCCGGGGAACGGGCGTCGCGCCAGGAAGAAGGCCAGGGGGACGCCGGTTGTCACGACGATGGCCATCGCGACGGCGGTGGTCAACAAACTCAGCGTCATCGCGTCCCGCAGGGTCGCGAGCGCCTCGGGGGTGACGCCGCGCCCATCGCGCGCGAGGCGCCAGAACATGGCGACGAGGGGGATACTGAGGAAGAGCACCAGCGCGGCGGCGGAGCAGATCGCTACCCCGCGCAGGGTTCGCTCCGCCAGGCTGTGGGCGCCGCCCCCTGTGGCTGCAGCAGCCCGAGTGTGGGAACCATGGCGAGTTCTGGCGAGCGCGTGCATCCGGTGCGGAACCTCTGCCGGAATGGAAAACGAGACAAAACAAGGGCGGCGTGGACGAAGTATCCACGCCGCTCTGCCTGCGTGTCTGCCGAAAGGCTAGGAAATGGGATCGAAACCATAGTCGGCGAGGGTGTCCTGGCCGTCTTCGCTCAGGACGTAGGTAATGAAGGCCTCACCGAGTGCCTCATCACCGCCAGAGACGGTCGAGATCGGGTAGGTAGCCAGGATGTTGAAGCTGGCAGGAATCTCGACCTGCTGCACCTGGTCGCCACCGGCAAAGGCATCTGAAACGTAGGCGATGCCGGCGTCGGCTTCGCCCAACTGGACCTTGGCCAGGACGTCTCGCACGTCTTCTTCCTCGGAAACGACGTTGGCCGCGACACGACCTACGAAGTCATCGCCGAACGTGGCCGTGTCCTGGCCCATGCCGCACACCGCTTCCCGCGCGTAGCGGCCCACTGGCACATCGGCCTGCGCCAGCACCAGGCGCAACCCCGGAGCGCCGAGGTCGTCGGGCGAGTCGATGCCGGCCGGATTATCCGGTGGGGTGACGATAACGAGTTGGTTCTCGACGAACGTGACCGGGTCACCGCTGATCAGGTCCTTATCCTGGGCTGCTTTCATCTGGGTGATGTTCGCGGAAGCGAAGACATCCGCCTGCGCACCCTCACCCAACTGCGTCACCAGCGCCTGGGACCCGGCAAAGTTATAGGTGATGGCGAGGCCGGGATGCGCCTCCTCAAGGTCCGTCTTGATCTCGCCGAATGCATCCGTCAGGGAGGCTGCCGCGAAGACGGTGAGGTTACCACCACCATCGGGGAACGCGGCGTCCAACGTTGCCGGTGCCGCGGGGCTGGCGACGGCGGCAACCGCACCTGGCGTCGCGGCCGCTGTTGCCGGGCACTCAAACGTCGCCTGGGCACGGGCCGGGACCAGGCCCGGGAACGGCGCGCCCAATAACGCAAGTCCCAGGGCGGCTGCGGCTGCCCGGCGAGTCATCGCGTTCACGTGTGCTCCTTTGACCAGTCGCAAGACATGCGCTCCAATACTCAAAGAGTGACTAGCAGCAAGCCGGAGCGTATGGTAGCGGTTGACGGTAGTCAAACGAACTGGGCGCCAGATACGGTCGAGCGACCAGGTCCTCTGCGCTGGGGTCTCGTTCTCGCGGGCGATGTTCCCCTTCCCGAGCCTGCCGTGCTGGCGCAGAGCACACCGGTCGCTTCGCCGCACCGTAGGTCAAATCGAGGGCATCTTCATCGCCGGCAAGCGGGATGCGAGCGCCGAACGATGCTTGCCGGTAGAGCCGCGCTGTCAATGCGGAGCCAGTGATTCTTCCCCCGGGCACAACGATGCCGAACGACGTTTTCTTTCCGGCGCCTGTCATGGTGACGGTGTGTTGGCCCTGGAGCATGGAGCGCACGCGGAAGTCTTCCCAGAACCGGGCTACCATACCGGTACGATGTGGCCTCGCCGGGATGTCCTCGAGTGTGCCGCGTCCGTGCGGAGAGGGGGATGGTGACATGCGCATCTACCAGGCTTTCACCGGCCTCGCGCTCTTTGCTGCGCTGCTTGGTAGCTCCGTCGCGGTTGTGGCCCAGGATGCGACACCAGCGTCCGGGACCGTGACGGCCGGGGTGACCCGGCAGCCGCTGACCTCCGAGGCCGTGAGCCACATGGACGGAATGGCCGGTCCGTTGACCATCGAGCGGCTGCGCATTCCGGCAGGGGCGGGCATTACGATGACGCCGGAGGACGGCGAACTCGTGGTGATCGTGGTGGAGGGCGGCACACTGCAAGGCTCCAGCCCGGCGCAGGTGACCATTCAGCACCAAGACCAGCGAGGGGAAGCCACGGCGCAAGACATCGCCGCGGGAGATCTCATCAACCTCTCCAGCGGTGATGTACTCGTCAGCCTGGCCCCGGTTGGCATGGAGTTGTCTGCCACGAGCACTGAGCAGGCGATGGTGGTGCGGATAGGTATTGGCTCAGACAGGCCGCTTGCCGAGTCGGCAACGGCAGAGGAAGGCGTACCCAGCGGGCTGGTGATGGCGCTCTCGCTGGTGATTCCGCCCGCGTGTCCCCCCGGGACGGCGCCGGAAGCGCCACGGGACGCGGCTACCCCCCTGGCGGGCGGTGGTGGCGGTGGCTCGGGAGCATTTGCCGTAGCACTGGCGGCGGCGCCAGCCTGCGTTTCCCAGGGGACGCCAACCCCGTGATTCGAGGTATAGGAAAAGAGAGTTCGGTTCATGAGTGAAGCAACTGCGGGCACCGCGCCCGCGCGAGACGATGTGTTTACGGTCTGGAGCGTGCTCCGGCGCGATCACGCCGCGAGTTCCCGGTCAATTTGCGAACCGGGCGATGCCGGGGTCGCGGAGCTGCGGGGCGTCATTGACCAGTTGGCTTCCGAAGGCGTCACGGTGCGCGGAATCTATGATGTGTCCGGCATGCGCGCCGATGCCGATGTCATGCTCTGGTTGCACGCCAATTCGGGTGACAAGTTGCAGGCCGCCCTGCGCGCCCTGCGCCGAACAGCGCTCCTGGCGCCGTTGCTGCCGAAGTGGAACGCGATGGGTGTCCACCGTGAGGCCGAGTTCTCGCGCGAGCACGCGCCCGCCTTCTTGCGCGGCAAAGATCCGTCGGCCTGGATGTGCGTCTATCCCTTTGTGCGCAGCTACGAGTGGTACATCCTCCCGCCTGAGGAGCGGCGCGGCATGTTGGCGGACCACGGCAAGAAGGGCTCCGCGCACCGCGGCGTGCTGACCAACACGGTCGCGGCATTCGGGCTCGGTGACTATGAGTGGCTGCTGCCGCTGGAGGCGAACGAGCTTCTGGACATCGTGGATGTCATCCGCGACCTGCGTGCCACGAACGCCCGGCTGCACGTGCGGGTAGAGATTCCGTTCTTCACCGGCCGCCGTATTCCCGTGGAAGAGCTGCCAGAGGTCCTCGCCTGACCACATCCGGCTGGTGTCCGAGCCGGGGTGAGCGTTGGCGTGAATGCCGTTTAGACGGAGTCAGCCGGCGTTTGCAACGGTAGTTTCCCGTCCCCGGCGCAGCGCGGAGGACATTGCTATCCTCGCCACAGTGCGTGCAGCGTGAGAGGGTGGGGGAATGGCGAGTCCAGACGTGGTGATTATCGGCGGGGGAATCAGCGGTACTGCCACCGCCTATGAACTGGCGCGCCTCGGCGTGCCGGTGACGCTGGTGGAGCAGGGAACGCTGGCCAGCATGGCTTCCGGCTGGACGCTGGCGGGGGTGCGCCAGTCCGGGCGAGAGACACCTGAAATTCCGCTGGCCATGGCGGCGGTGGAGCGCTGGGGCTACCTCACGGAAGAGCTTGGCGCGGACGTGGAATATCGTCGCAACGGCAACCTGCGCCTGATCACGGACGAGGACGCGCGCCCCGC
>JALYWD010000472.1 GCA_030852885.1 Chloroflexota bacterium
GGATCCAGATCATCGTTCCGAAGAACGCACTTTCAGTTGACCAGAGGGCCGAGATCAGCCAGCAGACTGAGCCAGCCACGAGAACCAGGTCGCGCGTTTTCCTGCTTTCGGTGGCGAATCTCTCTACAAGCAGAATCCCGACAAGCAAATAGCTCCAGGCATAGCGAAACGCCCCTCCCATGGGATAGAAGTGCTCTGGAAGGATTTGCGGAGGGTACATGGCGACAAAGTAGATGACGGCCGAGCTCAACAACAGGCTTAGCAGCGCACCCTTCACGCCAGGAGATCGCAGCCGAATCGCCCAGTACATGGCAATCGCCAGCATGGCAGTAAAAATTGCGTTTAGCACATATAACGATTGCCAGACAGTCGGAGCGGGGAACGCTGCCATGGAGAGCGGCAGCAGAAAACCATACGGCGAGGGGGTATCCCAAAGCAGCACCCCCCCTTGCCGTATTGCTTCGGCGGGTCCGACCGCCGCTCCCCAATGGTAGAAGCTTCCCGTAGGCGCTACTCGGTCGGTTTGGAAGAGACCGTCCGTGCGAAACGCCAAGAGGATGAGCAGGCCCATGGCCAGGGCGTCCGCTGGTATTTTGCGCCGATCTTGAGCTGTTCCCGGGTGAAATGCCCACCAGCAACAGCTCACTAGCGCCGCACTGCCTATGGCCAGTAGCGGCCAGGAGACCGGGTACACGGCCGGCATCGGATCCCACGCGAACAGTTTCAGCATCAGGAGCCATGAGCTAGTACTAACGGCCATGAGTGCAACGCTGAACTGGATGGAGCGCGTGCTCAATAGCCCGGCGCAAACGGCGGTCTGAACCGCAGCCAAGCCGAGCGCAGGCAATATGTGTGCTGGCCGCGCCACTGCCACTGAGGCACCGAATGCCAGAACGATCAGTACGCGTTGAAGAGGCTTTGCCAGGGGATGGCCGGAGCGCGTCGAGGCGAGAACCAGGAATACCGCCGCAGGAAATACGGTACCCAGTGCGAGATAGGGAATCCAAACGCCCAGGCGGGATCCACGGCTCACGAACACAGCCGCAGGCAGCAATGAGAAGCCAACGACAACGACCGCGACACCAGCCACCCAGAGCGGCGAGAGGATGTCAAAGGTCCTTGCGAGCCACGTCGACGGTGCGAAAAGTCCAGATGCGAAAGCTGCTCCCGCTTCTGGCTGCGGTTGTGCAGGAAGTGTCACCGCATCCTGGTAGATTTCAGTATCTTCAATCACCAGGCCGCCATTCCTGTGTCGCTATCACGATGGAGTACCTATCGCGCGGGAAGCGCATTGCTTGAGGGTGAGACAGAGAGGCTTCTTGCTTGAAGCAATGGCGGCTCGAGATCCAGACCGGTGAACTCGGCGATGCTGTCCAGCACAACGTCTGGCTCAGGACCGCCCGTCGCCAGCGCGGCGGCGTACTTGCCCTGGCGCACGAAGATGGTTGTCACCTGATCGCCCAGCATGCTCTTCACCGCCTGGAGGATGTCCGGCTTGTCCTCGACCAGAATGTAGTGATCCGCCGGGTAGGCGGCCACCAACTCCCGCAGGTGCTCCAGCTTGTGACGGAAGATGATCACTGCCCCCGCCACCTCCTGGTAGAGGCCGGTGCGCCAGATCTTGTGTGGCTGAAAGACTTCGTCCCCCTCGGAGAGGATGGCGACCTGCCCGGCCTGGCAGGCGTGCCGCACGGCTGCGAGCGCGCCCGGGTAGAGGTACTCACCGTAAGGGAACTCCATCAGCAGCTCCGCAAAGGCGAAGCGCTGCTCGCGCCGTTGCGCGGGCGACAGGGTGGCGTCGGCGGCGGCAGCGGTGTCGAACGCTTCGAGTACCAGCGGCAGGCTGACCAGGCCAAGGTCCTTGCGCACCTGTTCGTAGATGGCGTCGAAACGCTCTGCGCCATCTGGCCCCAGGTGCGCCGCAAACTGCGCCCAGAGATCGTGCTTGGCGCGCTCGTTTTCGAGCAGCGTGTTATCGACATCGAAGAAGGTCGTGATGCGCCGCGCCATGCCCGCCTCCACTGCCTCATGCTATCCGGGAACGATGATGTTCTTCATCACGCCGCCGGAGAGTGAGGACTCCATCGCCTCGGCGAAGCGGCTGATGGGGTACGCCTCGGCCACCAGGGGCTCCACGCGCAATGAGCCATCGGCAATGGCCGCAATCGTCTTCGGGTAACAGTACGGCCCCAGGTGGCTGCCGTGGATGTTCAGTTCCTTGGTGTCTCCGATGATCGTCCAGTTGATCGTGGCGGGCTCGTTGAAGACACTGAACTCGACGTAGGTACCCAGCTTGCGGATCAGTTGCAGCCCCATCTCTACGGCTGCCGGATTGCCGGTCGCTTCTATATACACATCCGCCCCGTAGCCGTCGGTCAGCTCGCGCACGCGGGCGACGGCATCCTCTTTGGACACATCGATGGTGACGTCTGCACCGAACTCACGCGCCAGGTCCAGGCGGTACTCGCGCGTATCGATGGCGATGACCTGTCCCGCGCCCTGCATCTTCGCGATCTGGAGCATGCAGAGCCCGATGTTGCCGACGCCGGCGATGACGACGGTGTCGCCTTCCTTGATCTCGCCCCGGTCCACCGCGTGCCAGGCGCAGGCCGCCGGCTCAATGTACGCGGCCTCACCGACGCTCAGCGATTCCGGCACCTTGTGGACGCGGGACTTCGCGGGATAGATGGAGTACTTGGCCATGCCGCCAATGAGGTAGTTCTTGAACCCGAAGATGGGGTGGTCCTGGCACATCCAGTACTGGCCGTTGCGGCAGAAGCGACACTCGCCGCAGGGGATGATTTGCTCGGCAATGACGCGGTCGCCCACCTCCACGCCGTGCAGCTCGCCGGCGCCCTCTCCCAGTGCCACCACATGCCCCGCAAACTCGTGCCCCGCCACGGCTGGCGGCTCGCAGTAGCCGCCGGAGTTGTTCTTGCCCCAGAAAAGCTCGCCACCCATCCAGCACTTCATGTCGGAGGCGCAGATGCCGCAGGCTTCGACCTCGATCAGGATCTCGCCAGGGCCCGGCTGCGGCACCGGGATTTCTTCCAGGCGGTAATCACGGGGTCCGTGAGCCCGAATGACCTGCATCGTGGCATCGATTGCCATGTCCGGCGCCTTTCGTCGTGATCGCGCAAATCGTCGCTTTCCGCACCATACCAGCCGCGCTGGCCCCGTGCAGTCAGGCCATGGCATCCAGCACGCGCTCGATATCGGCGAACGTTGTGCGCGGGTTCAGCAGCACCAGCCGCGCCGCTGGCTCACCCCGGAAGCGGGTCGGCATCACGAACGCCGTGCCTGCTGCCAGCAGGTCGGCCGCCCAGCGATCGTAGTCCTCGCTGTCCCAGCCGTGCCGCCGGAACACGATGGCCGTCAGGTCTGGCTCGATCACCAGTTCCATATGGGGACATGCCTTGATCGCTGCCACGGTCTGGGCCGTGAGCGTGAACCCGGCTTCGATAGCGGCGGCATAGGCATCCGTGCCGTGGGCAGCCAGGGAAAACCAGAAGGGCAGGCCACGCGCGCGCCGGCTGAGCTGGACGGCGTAGTCCGCCGGGTTCCATTCATTGCGGGCATTCAGCGCGTCCAGATAGGAGGCGGACTGGCTGTGCGCCGCGCGAGCCTGCACGGGGTCACGGTAGACGAGCGCGCAGGCGTCGTACCCGGCAAAGAGCCACTTGTGCGGGTCGACAATGAAGCTGTCCGAGTGCTCGATGCCGGTGAACAACGCCCGCCGCTGCGGTGACGCCAGCGCCCCCAACCCGTAGGCGCCATCGATGTGCAGCCACAGCCGATGCTCCCGGCAGACCTCTACTACCCCGGCCAGGTCGTCAATCACCCCCAGGTTCGTGGCCCCGGCGGAGGCGACGACGGCGAAGAGCCCGTCGTCACCTCCCTCCGCGATGGCCTGCCGCAACCCCCCGGCAGTCAGGCGGCATTCGGCGCTGACTGGCACGTCGAGCACGTCGATATCGAGCACCCGCGCCGCCTGGTTGATGGAGGAATGCGCCTCCGCCGACGCCGCGACCTGCCAGCGCGTGGGCCGTTGCCCCCCGCGCTGCGCCAACGCGGCAGTTCGCGCCGTGTGTAGCGCAGAGAGGTTGCCCAGTGTGCCGCCCTGCACGAACGTGCCACCGGCCTCCGGTGGATACCCGGCCAGCTCCGCCAGCCAGCGCAACGCCTGGTTCTCGGCGTAGGTCGCGCCGGAGGCTTCCAGCCAACTCCCGGCATAGATCGCCAGGCCGCTGACCAGCATGTCGAAGAAGATCGCCGCCTCGGTTGGCGCGTGCGGGATGAACGCCAGGTAGCCGGGGTGATCGACGGCCACGTTGGCCGGCTGCAGGTGCGCCTGCCAGAGGCGCAGCGCATGCTCCGCGCCGAGACCGGCCGCAGTCACGGTTTGCCCCACACGCGCGCCGAGTTCATCGGGGCCGCGCGTCTCCCCCAGCGACCAGGGGTCCTGCCCCTGCCGGTGCAGCACCGCGGCCAGGACGCTCTCCGCCAGGTGCACGATCTCCGGGGTCAGCCGGTGCATAGCCGTGGGATCACTGGCAGGTTCAGTGTTCACGATGGGTTCGCTCTGGCTGTTGACCGGCAACGTCGCCTCCAACTGGACCATTTCTCCAAATTCGTCAGGTGCGAGAGCATAGCCCGCTGAACGATTCGCGCGTACGGTTCTGGTTCATTGATTTTGGTAATACCCACATCTCCACCATTACCATTGCGCGAGACAGGAGGTCACTATGGCTCAGAACGTCACCAGCCTCACAAGCAAGGGCCAGGTCACCATCCCGAAGGCGATCCGGGATGAACTCGGCCTGCGGCCCTTCGACAAGATTCGCTTCACTATTGAAGATGGCGAAGTGAAGCTGAGGAAGGCATATCCATCGCTTGAAGAAATAGCGGGTAGCTTGCCTGCGCCCCACGTCACCATGGACATTGACGAGGCCATTGCGCTCGCCTGGGAAGAACATGCACGTGATATTGTCCGCAAGATGCGTGACGAATGAGGGCGTTTGTCGATGCCAATATCTTCATTCGTCTGCTGACTCGTGACGATCGGCACAAGGAGCGGCGGTGTTTGGAGTTGTTCAGACGGGCGCGAAATGGTGAGGTTACCCTTATCACCAGTAGCGTCATCATCGCAGAAGTGACATTGGTCCTCACATCCCGCGCAACCTATCACTTCTCACGCACTGAAGCCGCGCTCGGTATTCAGACGTTGCTGGCTCTCCAAAATCTCCATCTTGCGCAGAAATCCGAAGTCATTTCAGCGCTGGACCTCTGGGAGACATCAACGCTGGACTTCCCGGACTGCCTCGCGGCTGAGATAACGCGGCGAATGTCCCTCGATGGCATCTTCACCTATGACCGTGGCTTTGACCGCATTCCGGACATCCGCCGCCTGGAGCCGTAGCCCCGTTCCCTACAGCAGCGCGTGCCCGCCCAGCGTCATCTCGCGCACGCTGATGTCATCATCCTCGATACGGAGGATGCGCCGCTCCGCTGGCAACTGCACTCCGTCTACCTCACGGTAGCGATCCAGGTACTCATCCTTGAGATTTACCCCTTCGTCGCGCCGGCGGTGAGGCCGGAGACGTAGTTATCAACCAGGAAGGCGTACGCCACCGCCACGGGGACGGAGCCCAGGATGCCGGCCGCCATGAGTGCGCCCCAGAAATAGACATCCGCCTTGATCAGGTCGCTGACCACACCCACCGCCACCGTCTTCATATTGCCGGAGCCCATGAGCACCAGCGCGTAGAGAAACTCGTTCCAGCTCAGCGTGAAGCAGAAGATGGCCGCCGAAAGCACACCGGGGATGGCCAGCGGCAGCACAATCTGCGTCATCGCCCGCAACCGGGTGGCGCCATCCACGAGCGCCGCGTCCTCCAGCTCTTTGGAGATGGTGCGGAAGTACCCCATCAGCAACCAGGACGCGAACGGGATCAGGAAGGTCGGGTAGACCAGGATGAGCGCCCAGTAGGTGTTGTAGAGCTTGAAACTGCCCACGATCTGCGAGAGCGGAATGAAGAGCAGCGTCGGCGGCACCAGGTAGAGCAGGAAGATGGCGATACCAATGGTGTTGCCGCCCCGGAACTGGAAGCGCCCCAGCGCGTAGCCGATCAGGATGCTGCACGCCAACGAGAGCAGCGTCGCCCCCACCGTCACCACCATCGTGTTCCAGATCCACCGTGGGAACTCCGTCTCCGTCAGGAGATAGCGGTAGTTCTCCAGCGTCACGCTGGTCAAGGCAAATGGATTGCGGCGCGTATCGAGCAGGAGCTGATCCGGCTTGAGCGAAACGATCAGCATCCAGGCGAAGGGAAAGAGCAGGAAGATGCCATACAGCACCAACGGAATCCACAGCTTCAGCAGGCGCTGTGTCAGGACATTACTGCCAACCACGGAACGCCTCCCCTAGTCTTCTTTGCGAATTTCGCGTAGCAGAATTCCGGCGAAGAGCGCCAGGAAGGGCAGCATCGAAAGCGCGATCGCCGCCGCCTGTCCCAATGCCGAGAAGCCCATCGTCTGGTACGCATAGGTGCCGAAGACATGGGTCGAACTGGCCGGCCCACCCTTGGTCAACACGTAGATCAACTGGAAGTCCGAGAACGTGAAGATGATCGAGAACAGCGTGGTAATCAGGATGATGTTGCGAATGGTGGGCAGCGTCACCGACATGAAGCGTTGCCAGGCACTGGCGCCATCCAGGGCTGCGGCCTCGTGGAGTTCCGGCGACACCGCCTGCAACCCCGCCAGGATCGAGATGGCGAAAAAGGGCAGGCCGCGCCAGACATTGGCCACGCATACCGCCCCGATGGCGTTCCAGCGGTCTCCCAGGAAGTTGATGTTGTTCTGGATCAACCCCCATTCCCGCAGGACCCAGGAGACCGGGCTCAGCACGCTGTCGAAAAGCATCAGCCAGGCGAGGCTGCTGATGGCTGTCGGCACGATCCACGGCAGCAACAGCCCCGCGCGCACGTAGCGGCTGAAACGAAAGGTCTGGTTCAGCACCAGGGCCAGCCCCAGCCCCAGCACCAGCTTGAACGGCACCGTGACAACGCTGTAAATCAGCGTGTTGGCCACCGTGCGGTGGAAGACGGGATCGTCCAGCAGGAGCTGGTAGTTCTCCAGCCCGATAAAGCTGAAATCCGCAAAGCCGACCATCTTGTCGGTGAGCGAGAGATAGATCCCGAGGAAGAACGGGTAGCCCATGAACAGGAGCAGGATGACCAGCCCCGGAATCATGAACAGGTAGGCGAGCGGTACTTCCCGGTCCCAGAAGCGCGCCTTCGCTCGTCCTGCCGCTTTCTGCCCGCTTCCGGGCTCTGTCTCAGCAGTGATGACGCTCATCAGCGACTCCCAGGCGCCCCAACGCAGGCACGTCGTGAACGTGAACGCCGGCCCCTGGTGGAGCCGGCGTTCGCAAAGCTGATGGGCCTATCCGTAAATGCGGCGCAGTTGCGCTTCGGCCTGCGCCACCGCGCCCGCCGCGTCGCCAGACTGGATCGCCTGCGCGAAGGTATTCACCACCACGTAGCGCGCGGAAGATTCGGCCGCCTTCTGGTTCGCCGGGCCCGCGTAGCCGCGGTTGCGGCTGTAGTTCGAAACTTCCGGGTACGGCGCCAGCGATGGATTGCCGGTGTACATCTCGTCTTCCGCATAGCCAGGAGCCATGGGGATGATGTAGCCGCCCTGCACTTCCAACCACGGCAGGAAGACCTCCGGGCTGAAGAAGTAGTCCAGGAACTCCACCGCCGCGTCTGCATTCGGGGAGTAGTTCATCGCCGCGTAGGAGCGGCTGCCCAGCACGTTGTAGCGGCCGGCCGGGCCTTCCGGATACCCCGCGTGCCAGATGTCATCCGGCTCTACCTGCACCTCGTAGTCCAGGCTGGACTCGCCTTCCTTCGCGGCCACCGCCGCCAGGTAGACGCTGCTGCCATTGAGCGTCATCGAGATCTGGTCAGAGAGGAAGGCGCGGTTATTGGCGCCGTCATCCCAGGAGAGACCCGTCTCGTCGAAGGCGTCCTTCCAGGTTTGGGTGAACGCCTGCAGCGCGTCCACGAACTCCGGCTTGTTGATGGCCGGAGTAGTGCCATCTTCCTCGACCTCCATGCCGCCATAGGCCCACATGTATGGGTAGGCAAAGCTTGGCGGGTCGCCCAGGCTCTGGCCGAGCGCCTGGCCAATCGGCTTGCCCATCTCCTTCAGGGTCTTGCCGAGGGCGAAGAGCTCTTCCCACGTCTTGGGGAAGTTGTTCTTCGGGTCCTCGATGCCCGCCTCTTCCAGCAGGCTGATGCGGAACGCAAACGCCGAACTGGAGGAGCCGTGCGGGATGCTGTACCACTCGCCGTCAACCGACGCGGTCTTGATCACCCACTCGTAGAAGCCGCCGTACTGCTCGCTGACCTTCTGGGCCAGGTCCTGCACCGGCACCATCTTTTCCTGGTAGAGGTAGGGCCAGATATCCCACATCTCGATGATGTCCGGGCCGGAACCTCCCTCCACCGCGGCCGCGATGCGCGGCTGTAGATCCGGCCAGCCGATGTAGTCTGTGGTGATGGTGACGCCGTTCTGGCCTGCCCAGTCCTCGGCGATCTGGGTAAAGAACGTCTGCCCTTCCGGCACGAAATAGGTCGCGGCCAGGGTGTTCATGGTCCGCTCCTGGATGAACACCGCCGCGTTTGGCGTGGCCTTCGCGTGGCCGGTCGCGGCCAGCACGCCACCGAGGGCTCCCGCGGAAATACCCAGTGCCGAGGCGCGATGCATCACACTGCGGCGGGAGAGGCGCATCTTCATCGCCTCATCGATCAGTTGAGTGGTACGGGGATCCGTCACGTCGTCCTCCTCATCGAGTCACGAAGCATGTGCCGCCGGCCCACGGGCGTGAGCAACCGGCGACGTACCCTGGCAACATCGTCCGGGGCAGAGATCTCAGACTAAACGCGAGGGCAGCGTTCGTCAATGGCACGAGAGGGCAACTGACTGAAAAAATGTGCAACTGGTCATGCCGCTTGCACAACCCTCACTCTGCACGCGACGCTGCGGGATTCCGCACCCTGCCCGGTGCACCAGCATTCAGAGAGCTGCTGCGGTAGGATCGTGCTCCATTCGTCCGCCGAGATTCCCCGGAGCGCTGTTTCGCATGTCTGAGCCAGTCTCGCTGCTTGTTACCGGCTTCGATTCGCCCGAAGGTCCGTGTTTTGACACTGCCGGCAACCTCTACTTCGTCAACTGGCTCAGCAGCTCCATCATGCAGCGCACGCCCGCAGGCGAGCTCAGCGAGTACTTCAACACCGGCGGCATCCCGGCCGGTCTCGCCTTCCATGCGGATGGCTCCCTCTATGTCGCGGACGAGGGTGACGATATCCATGGCATCCTGCGCATCGCGGGCGGTGAGGGCGAGATCGTCGTCAACTCATACCAGGGCCAACCCCTGAACGGCGCGAACGATCTCGTCTTCGACAGGAATGGCGTCCTCTACTTCTCCGACCCGTGGCGCTCCTCGGCTGCCAACCCGGTGGGTGGCTTTTACCGCCTCTTCCCGGATGGCACGCTGGAGCAGATCGACACCGGGCTGCAGTTTCCAAACGGTGTGGCCATCAGCCCGGGCGGAGACGCCGTCTACCTGGCGGAAACCATCCCCAACCGCATCCTGCGCTACGCCATCGCGCCGGACGGCGCGCCTGGCCCGCGCGAGCACTGGGCAGACATGCCACGCGTGAGCTTTCCCGGCGCTGGTGACGCCGATGATGACTTGCCCACGGGAGGGCCAGACGGCATGGCCTTCGATGAGGCGGGCAACCTGTACGTGGCCTACTACGGCGGCGGGCGCGTCGTGATCTTCGCACGGGATGGCTCTCTGGTCGGGGAAATCCTGGTTCCGGGCGCGAACGTGACGAACATTGCGTTCGGTGGCCCAAACCGGCGTACAGCGATCATCACCGACGTCGCCACGGCGTCGGTGTACACCGCGCCGGTTGCTACTCCGGGCCTCCGCCTCTTCTCCGGCGTGTAGCCACTGGCGCCAACTCGTTACCGCTCCTGGGCGCCTACCCCGCCGGGTGGGCGCAACTACCCCTGCGTCGTGTGTCACGAAGATTGGCGTGGCATACGCTCTGCATCAGGAAATATCCAGTCGGCAAGATCGCGGCAGGAGGATGGCATGGGCCGGCGCACATCGTTCGTCATTACACGGGAGCAGACCTGGGCGATTACCGCCGCCAGTGTCGTGCTCTTCATCGTCCTGAACTGGCTCTTCGCGGACGGCATGTTCGGCATGCCCCTCTGGAACGCCGCGGAGTGGGTCTCTTCGCCGATCATCAC
>JALYWD010000478.1 GCA_030852885.1 Chloroflexota bacterium
TCGCCTGCCAGAAGCCGTAGATGTCATTCGGGTCGCTGTCGAAGGTGTAGAGGTCACCGTCTATGAGCGGCTCCTTGAAGCTGGAGAACAGATAGCCTGGCGGATCATCACTTTTGGGAGAGAAGCCGACGTCTTCGGTTTGCAGCCACGCCCGGACCACCCGCCCGTCTGGACCATGCTGCTTCTCGATGCCCGTCAAGGTCTGCCGCATCCCGCGCAGGAGCTGCTTCGGGGTCGGTTGCAGGGGCCGTTGCTCCGCCTCCGGCAGCCTCGAATCGACGGTCCATCGCGGCTCCACGACCAGCCGTTCGCCATCCTTGATCGTGGTCAGCGCCAGCACATCATCGAGAGTGACCCCGGTGTCCGTCGTTTCCAGGCGGAAGCGATAGTGCCCGGGAATTGGCACCGGATCCGTAGCCGCTTTCACGTCGGGGGACAGTCTCGCCTGCTTCTTGCCGGGGTTTGCCTCGAAGTACGCCTCGCGCGCCGCCGCCCGCAGCGGCTCACGCCGCGCGTTCTCACGCAGCGCCTCCCGCACCTCTGGCAGTTGGTCTTCATCAAGGTAGCGCGCGATCAGGGTATTGCCCGCCAGCACACGGCGCTCCGGAGGTAGCAGCCGCGCCGATTTCCAACCCGACAGCGCCACGTGCCGCTCCAGCGTCAGGAACTCCTGCAACGCCTCAGCCAGGCCGCCCGCCTTGCCGTTGAAGGCGGCCAGATCTGGCAACCGGAAGTTCGTCTTGGTTGTGTACTGATTGCCTTTGAAGTCCCTGGCGACATGCTCAAGTGCCTCCAGCCGCCGGGCCTGGAACGCCTTGATCAGGTCGCACGTCGCCTTGCGGTACGCCTCGTAGGCATCCTTTTCGCCCGGCTCGGGCTGCGGCAGGTTCCCCCACGCGGATGTCGCGTACTCCAGCGGCAACTGGCTGTTGAAACGAGAGCGCCGCGTGGCCCACGGCTGCCGCTCACCGTCAGCGCGCGGCGGCTCGAAGCGGCCCAGTGCATCGAACAGGCGTTCCCGGAAAATCTCACGGAACGGCTCCGGCGTGTTCCAGTCGAATCGCTCACCACCGGGGAAGGCCATTCCGGCCAGCGCCTGCAACGACTGGCAGACCATCGGGTAGTTCTTCAACTCGCGGATATCGCGATCCAGGAACGTCACCAGCGACGAATCGAACGCGGCGATCTGCGTCACGAAGTCGTACAGCGGTGTGGCGGAGAGGATGCTTTGCGCGTGCCTGCTGAGGGCATCGAGCAGGAGCCGCTGCTCGAAGCTGTTGAAGAAGATCAGGTGGATCGGCGCGGCCGGCTCGCCCTTCTCATCGGGCGCGGCCATCTCAACCACGGCGCGAATCGTCGCCTCGATCCAGTTCACCAACAGCTCGCGCTCGCTGTCCTCGTCTGGCGGCGCGGTGGTCATCTCCACCACGCTGCGTCGCCGCTCCGGGTCTGGCTCACCGTGCTCATTGCCGGTGACCAAGGCCCCGATCAGGTAAATGCGGTCATTGAGGTAGTCATGCTGCGCGTCGATGTACACGCGCACCAGGTTGGGGTTCTGTTCGGGGGAGGAAAATGGCAGCGAGCCGTATCCCTTGCTCGGGATGTAGCGCAACGCCGAGATCGCGTCACCCTGGTTCTGCCGGTAGCGGCGCGCCCGGTGCACCAGTTCCTCCAGGCGCGGACCCACCGGCCACGTCTTCGCGATGTTTTCTGCCTCTGGCTCCCGGCCCGCCGCTGGCCGGAGCATCTTGAGGTCCTCGACGCCACCGGGCAGAGGCACCGGCTCCAGGAGCGTGGCCAGGTCGCGCGTGGTGGCCACGCCTGCCCGCAGCAGGCCCGCCTTCTCGTGCTCGGTCAGGTGGGGCAGCAGCGAGAGATCGTCGTGCTGCGCCGCCCACTTCATGCAGAACTCGTTGTAGAGGCAGCCATCGCACTTGTAGGTGAGATGCCAGGGAATATCGGCGAACGGCTCCGCCGCAACCTGATCCGCCACGGAGCCTGATCCGGTGACGAGCGCGCGCACCTCATCGTCATAAGCTGCCGCATTGGCAATCACATCGAGAAAGGCGTTCGAAACACCGAAAACCTGCTCAGCCGCCGCGCGCTCTCGCTCCAGCCGCTTCCGCTCGTTCTCATCGGCTGGCTCACCCGCGTTTGCCGCGCCGCGATACAGGATGCCAATCGCCACCTCTCGCACGGGCACGCCAGCGTTGGCAAGGAGCGTGCGCAACATCTCTCGGTAGAACGCCACCTGCAGGCGGTGCTCGATCTTCTCGGTCGTGGTCGCCTTCATATCGGCCACCAGCAGATCGAGCTGGCCGTTTTTGTCGCGCTCCAGCCGGATGATGTCGGCGTCGCCGGTCATGTCCCAGCCGCCGACCGCGACATTCAGCCGCACCTGGAAGAGCACCAGTGCCGCGCCAGTGGCCAGGCCACGCGCGGCTGAGATGAGATCGTCATTGTTCGGAATACGCCGCGCGGAGGGATGTTCACGTGCCAGGTTGCGTGTCGGGCAGTGTTGCGCCGTCGCCGCCTCCACGCTTTCCTCGAATTCCGCGCCCGAGCGCGTGAGCAGCGGCAGGATCTCCTGCCCTGCCACACCATAGTCGCGCAGGAAGTCCGGCCCTACGGCGCGCTCGTGCAGCGCAAGCCGCAGGTAGCGCCGACATTGATCAAGTCGGACGTACTGTGAAATGACGGTGGGCGAAATGCGCCGTCCCGTAGGTCGTACGGGCACCGGATAGGTTGCTGAGTTGCCGCTCATGATCGGCTACCTCGCCGAGACTGGCCAAACAATGCGGAGGTCGGGCTACCCTACCTTAGGGGCCGGCGAGACCGCAACACGCCCAGCGAGCGAGATAACCCGCCATGCCGTCCATGCAACCCTTTGCCGCGCGAGCGCACGTACCGCGTGCTCCTCTACGCCGTAACCCGCGCCGTCGCCTGCAATCGTCCCCAGAGCGCCGCGCCGATGACGCCGGCGTCGTAGCCGAGCGAGGCCGGGCGGAAGCGGATGCGGTCGATTTCCGTCACGCCGCTGTGGGACCGGGCCGTGGCTTCGGCCATGCGGTAATAGCGGC
>JALYWD010000501.1 GCA_030852885.1 Chloroflexota bacterium
GCAGGCGCGGCAGGCGCCACTGGGGCCGTGGGGAGATACTCGCCCTTGTCACCCCAATCGCCATCGCCCCGGTGCTCACGAATGCGCACGCGGCCACGGCCATGCTCCGTACCACCGCCATGGCCACCATGGCCGCCGCCCACCATGCCGCCGTGCATCATGCCCATACCTGGGCCTGGGCCCATCCCCATGCCCATGAAACCGGGCATGATCGGCGCGTCAGTGGTGGCCACGATGACCTTCAGGGCTTCAGCCTGGCCCCTGGTGAGTTCCTCGTCAGAGACGTGGGCGTCGATGAGGGACATGATGGCCTTGCGGATGGCGGCATCCACATCGTCGGCCGTGGTGTCGCCGAGTTCCGTGGCCAGGGCCTCGGTGAAGGCCGCGTACATCTCGGTGCGCTTGTCTTCCCATTCGCCAGGTTCCACCTCGTCCCGGCTGTCATCGTCCGTGTCTTGCGCAGCGGCGGCCGGGGCAAAGCGCAGCAGGCCAGCGCCGACGCCGGCGGCCCCGAGCGAGGTGAGGAATGATTTGCGCGAGACGGGTGTGCTCATGCTGAACTCCTGGTGTTTCTGTCCTGCCGCGGCCACCGCTGGCCGTGTGCCTTCACTATGCGCCCGCGGGCTTACAGTTTGCTGGGAGCAGGCTGGGGATTACCGGGGATTCCTGTGAAGGCGGTTGGATTGCTCCAGTTGCCCGCGGGCCAGCTTACGGCGCGTATTTTCGGCTGGCGAGTGCAACCGCCACGATGATGATGCCGCCACGGATGATGATCTGCTGACTTGACTCCAACCCCATCAGAATCAGCCCATTATTGACCACGCCAATGAGCAACGCTCCCAGCACTGAACCGATGACGGAGCCGCTCCCACCGAAGAGGCTGGTTCCACCCAGGACGACCGCCGCGATAACGGACAACTCGTCTCCCTCACCCCATTGAAAGCGCCCGGATTGCAGCCGCCCCGCGTAGAGCATGCCCGCCAGCGCGGACACGACGCCGGATATGGTCAATACGAGAAAGCCGATGCGCACGGTGTTGACGCCACTGAAACGGGCCGCTCGCTCATTACCGCCAGTAGCCAACACCTGCCGGCCATAGGCGGTCTTGCGGAGAACGACCGCCCCGATAATGGTGATGACGATAATCCAGATCAGGAGTGACGGTACGGGGCCAAGAGAGCCCGACCCAAATACCGCGTTGTAGCGTTGGTCAAGGATCGGCACCGGGGCGGTATCCGTCATCCACATGGCCGTTCCGCGCGCCACCCCCATCATGCCGAGGGTGACCAGGAACGACGGGATTACCAGCCGCGTCACCAGCAGCCCGTTGACCGCGCCCACGATGAGGCCGGTCAACAAGCCAACGACGATACCCGCCACCGGGCCCAGGCGGGCGATGGTCAGTGCCGTGGTGACGGACGCCAGGCCGGCGATCGCGCCGACGGAGAGGTCGATTTGCCCCGCTGCGATGACGAACGTCATTGCCACTGCCATGGTGGCAATGATCGCCGTCTGCCTGGCAATGTTCAGCAGGTTGTTGGTGCTGGTGAAGCCAGAGTCCCGCAAGGTCACCGCGAAGAAGAGGAAGAGCGCGACGAATCCGATGTAGACCATGTACTGGCGCCAGGCGATCTGTCTGCGGCGCGGCGCATCAAGCGCTCTGGACTGCATGATGAAGCTCCTCCTCCGTTGCGATTTCCCGCCGGTCGAGCACCCGATGCAGTCTGCCCTCGCGCAAGATCAAAATCCGATCACTGACTGCCAGTAGCTCCGCAGGCTCTGACGAGATGACGATGATTCCCTTGCCCTGGTCGGCGAGCCCCCGGATAACCCCGAGAATTTCGGTCTTGGCGCCGATGTCCACACCGGCCGTCGGCTCGTCCATGATCAGGATGTCTGGCTCGGTCGCCAACCATTTGCCGATCACGATCTTCTGTTGGTTACCTCCCGAGAGCAGCCGCACCGGGGTGTCGATCGAGTTGGTCTTGATCTGCAGGCTCTGGACAAAGGTGTCCGTGATCCGCCGGCCGCGCGTGTCGTCGATGAGGCCCATGCGCCGCAGGCGGGGCAGGATCGGCAGCGTCAGGTTGTTCTCCACAGTGTGGTCCAGCACGAGGCCCTGTGAGCGGCGGTCCTCCGGGACGAGGGCGAGCCCAACGTCGATCGCGTCATCCGGGTCGTGGATCGCCACACGCTTGCCCCGGATCAGGACCTCGCCGGCATCGATGGCGTCAATGCCAAAGAGGGCGCGTGCCAACTCGGTACGGCCGCTGCCCATCAACCCGGCGAACCCCAGGATTTCGCCCGGGTAGAGATCGAAGGTGATGTCGCGGACGCGCGCTCCCGCATTGAGGCCGCGCACGGTGAGCAACGGCGGGCCATCACGCGACACCTGCCGCGCCTGCCACGCGAACGCGGCTTCCATGGTTTTGCCGACGATGTCGTCGATCACCTGCGCCATGGTCGCGTGGGCAGTCTCTCTGGTGCTCACGAGGCGGCCATCGCGGAGCACCGTGATGCGGTCGGTGATCCGGAAGATTTCTTCCATGCGGTGGGAGATGTAGATGATCGAGATGCCACGCGCCTTCAGCTTGTCGATCAGGCGAAAGAGTGATTGGGTCTCGGTTTCCGTGAGCGTCGATGTCGGCTCGTCCATGATCAGGATCCGTGCATCCTGGGCGAGCGCTTTGGCGATCTCCGTCAACTGCCAGTAGCCGGTGCTGAGATCGCCGACCCTGGCGCGTGGGTCGACTGACTCTCCCATCTCGGCGAAGAGTTCCCGCGTCAGCGCTTCGCTGGCCCGGTCATCGATGAGGCCACCACGGCGCGGCTCGCGGGTGAGAAAGACATTCTCCGCCACCGACAACGTCGGGATCAGGCTGAACTCCTGGAAGATCATGCCGATGCCGAGCGCGCGTGCATCATGTGGCGTGCGGATCTGAACGGGCCGGTCATCGACCCTGATCTCTCCCGCGTCAGGCGTGTAGACGCCCTCCAGGATCTTCATCAGGGTCGATTTTCCTGCGCCATTGCCGCCGACGAGCGCGTGAATCTCCCCCTGCCGCAGGTCGAAATCGACCTCGTCCAGGACGCGCACCCCCGCGAAGCTTTTCGAGATCCCGGTCATCTGGACCGCACGATCGCTCATGCCACTCCGGCCTTCCGCAGTACGCCCGCTCCCGTTAGTTGGGAGCGGGCGCAATCATGGCGCGTTACTGCGCGGCGTCCTGGAGTGGCTGCGGCGGATCCTGGTGGTACACCTCTCGCCAGGCGTCGAGGACGTTGTCGTGGGTTACCGCCAGGGCGGGCAACGCGACGTAGGGCGGGGCCTCCTTGTCCAGCAGCCCGTATCCAGCGAGGATCGCCTCGGTTACCCCCTGGTCGAACGGGCGCTGTGCCCCAAGCCCCTTGACGACGCCGTCCTGCGCGATCGACACGGCGACGTTGAGGCCCAGGTCGATGGTCGTCACGATGACATCCGCCTCACGTCCGGCGGAGCGAACCGCATTGATGACCCCTTCCGCCGGCACGTCCCAGACAGCCCAGATCCCGTTGAGATCGGCGTGCTTGGTCAGCATCGCGGAGGCCGCCTTCTCGGCGTCACCGGCAAAGTCAGGACCGGCGATGCCCTGCTCTTCCACGATCTCGATATCGGGATAGTTCTCCGTGATCGTCGCCTTGAAGGCGTCGTAGCGCTGCTTGGTGACGAAGAAGTCGGCCCCGTGGTAGACGAGGCCAATCTTGCCCGTGCCACCGAGTTTGTCAGCCATGATGTTGGCGGAGGCTACGCCGTTGCCATAGTTGTCGGCCGAGACCACACTGACGTAGTCCGTTCCCTGCGTAAGTCCTTGCGGCACGTTGTCCATGAAGACGATCGTCACGCCCTGGTCGGCGGCCTGCTTGTAGGCGGCGGCGGTGGCAACCGGGTCGGTCGGGATCGAGACGATGATGCTCGGGTTCCTGGCCAGGATGGTCTCGATATCGGAGACCTGGGTCGCGGGATCAAATCCCGCATCGGTCTCCGCAATGACCTCGATCCCCATCTTGCCGAACTGATCCTTGAGGCCGTTGATCTGCGCGACTGACCAGTCGTTGCCGCCGTAGTGCATCACGATCGCGGCAGTCGCGCCCATGGCCTTGATTTGCTCGAGTTCCGCATCGGTCAGCGAAATCTCGGATGCTGGCGTCGGGGCCTCGCCATTGGGCCCGGTGCTGAAGACTTGATCCTGGTCAGCAACTGGTGTGCCGGTCGCTTGCCGCGCCAACGTGCTGCGCGGCGCAACCGTCGCCGTGCCCGCCAGGGCGAGCAACGCCGAGAACCGCCGCCGAGTTATGAACGTAGTCATGCTTTCTCCCAGGCCGCGCCATCGCGGTCTATGCCATTGACATGTGGTCGTTCGCCGTCCTGCGATTGCTTGGTTCTGCACACCCTCCTCGGTTCATCCTGCCCGGTCGTCTGGCGGGCATGACTGCCGGTACGTCAGCCAGCACCGCGATGCGTCAGGATCTCCTCGGCTACGCGCCAGGCATTGGCCATGATCGTGAGCGTCGGGTTGACGCCGGTCGAGGTGGGGAATGGCCCACCATCGATGCCGTAGAGGTTCGGCACCTCATGAGCGCGGCACGATCTGTCGAGCACTGACGTCTCCGGATCGTTGCCCATTCGCAGCGTGCCGTGTTGATGCGAGCAGTTGCCAGTGACCTTGGTGATGTAGACCCGCCAAACGTCCGTCGCTCCGGCTGCTTCCAGGATCTCCGCATTGCGGTCAATAATCCAGCGGCCCTGCGCCAGGTCATTGGGGTGCGGCCGATGGGTGATGCGGGCGACCGGCAAACCCCAGGCGTCGGTGACGCTGTCATCCAGCTCGACGCGATTGGTCTCCTGCGGGAGATCATGCAAGACCAGCCCCACCGCCATGGTGTGGTTGAAGTACTTGCGGTCGGCGTCCTTCGCCACCTGGCCCCAGGTGGGCCCCTCCGGCAGGGAAAAGCTGATGGGCAGCGGAATACCGACGCCCGCCGAGGCCACGTGGCAGCCGCCAACGAACCCTTGCTCCGCGCCGTGTTCCATGAACTCGAAGGTGCTGGCCCCGACGTAGCCACCGCCGGCCCACCCGTAGACCGGATCTTCGAACGCGCCGATGGCCGCGCTGTACTCATGGAACGTCGCGTTGCGCCCGACGTGGTCGTTGCCATTGGCAAGCCCGTGCGGGAAGCGCCCGGAGCGCGAAAGCAGCAGCAGCCGTGCCGACTCAACCGCCCCGCAGGCGAGCATGAAGAGGGACGCTTCCTGCTCCAGGAAGTCGCCGTCAGCATCCTGGTAGACCGCGCTCCGGGCCCGTCCGGTCTCGTCTACGGTAATCTCGTGGACGTAGGCGTTGGGCCGCAGGTCGAGCTTGCCGGTGCGCAGTGCATCCGGGATGAACGTCGTGATCATGTTCGAGCGCGTGCCGGTTGGGTCGCCGTGTTGCTGGGCAAACGCGCTCTGAACCGTCGCCGGACGCCCATTGTACGGGCGAGAGAGGGCGGCGGCCGGGGTGGGGAATGCGTTGTAGCCGAGCTTCGCGCACCCTTCGTAGAATTTCTGGTTGTACCGCGTCGGTGGCAGCGGCGGGCACGGGTAGCCTCGCTGGCGCGGGGCCTCGTAGGCATTTGCGCCGGCCTGTCCGGAGACGCCGAAGGCCCACTCGACCTTGTCGTAGTACGGCTCAAGCTCCTGGTAGGTAATAGGCCAGTCGGCGAGATTGGCCCCGGCCACGTCACCATAGATCGTCCTGGGGCGGAACTCGTTTTCCGTCATGCGGAGCACCCAGCCGGTCCAGTGCGCCGTGCCTCCACCAACCATCTGCGGCACCGGACAAAAGAGCTCTATCCGCGCCTCGTCCTCGGCGGACGCGCGAAAGGTGCGCGGGTTGAGCAGGGGATCGGGCCAGAGATTGAACCGGTGGACGTTGGCCAGTTCGTCGCCGCTGAAACTCTCCGGCTTGCGCCAGGGACCGCGCTCCAGGAGGACGACGCGCAGGCCCCGCTCGGTGAGCACCTTGGCCGCGGTGGCCCCGGATGCGCCCGCGCCGATGATGCAGACATCGACAGGATCAGGCTTCCGCTTCGCCGGCACTGGCGGCCTCCTCTCCGGTTACGGCGACGTTCGGTGCGAAGTAGGGCAAGGTGGAGTAGCGCCCGGCGTGGGTTTCCGCTAACGAGGCCGGCCCCGGGAAGGCAATGGCCCGCCAGCCGGCATGGTCACGATTTCCACCGTAGATGGGGTCGGAGTAGAAGCCCTGGCGAGTGTGCAGCACGAGGAGCGGGAAGAAGGGCAAATCGGCCTCTGCCACCATCTGCTGCAAGCCAGGCTCCGAGGCGGCGACGGCCGCCTCCGCCGCGAAGGCAGCTTCTTCCCTCACCACGGGCCGTTCCAGCTCAGCCAGGACGCGATCCTGGTCGCCCGGGGCGAGCCGAATAAAGGGTGCGCCGAAGAGGGACTGGCTCATACGGTCGAGATCCGCGATCCCCGCGACATACGTCTCGCGGAGCGCCGTGATGCGCCCGGTCCAGGCCGCGGCTTGTTTGCCTTCGAGCACTTCGAAGCCGCTGCCATCTGGCCGGGCGAAGATGGACGTGATCCCTGAGAGATAGCGATCGAGGAAATCGATCGTGCCAGCTTCCGCTGCGCCGGGCGCATCATCGGTGGGAATGATGCGCGCCATGGCGGCGGCGATTGTTGCGCGCTGGTGCGCGTCGAAGAAGCCGGGGTCTGCAGGTGATCCGGACGTGTGCATCGTGCCGTTACTCGCCCTGGCCGCTGATCAGCGGCTTCATGTATTCGTAGGCCTCGCGCGCGAATTTGTCGGGCTGGGCATTGCGGTAGTTGAACCCAATTTCCATCGACAGGAATCCGTCGTAGCCGATGTCACGGAGCGCCTGGACGAGGCCGATGAAATCGCCCCGGCCCTGGCCCGGGGGCAGCCGGTCGGTGTCGGAGAGGTGGACGTAGCGCAGATCCTTGCCCATGCGGTACACGAAGTCCGTCGGCACTTCGTTGCGATACATGGCGTGGATGGTGTCGAACATCAACTTCACGTTTGGCGCATCGACGGCGCGCATCATCGCGATGCCGTCATCCAGGCTTTCCAGCAAATTGCCATCGGCGGCGTTCTGCTCGATCACCACCGTCAGGCCGAGGTCGGCGGCGGCTTGCCCGATCTCCACCAGGGCATCCCGGCTCCAGTCAAACGCCTGCTGCCACTCCGTGCCGTAGATCACCCACCCGGCAACGTAGAGAAGAGTCTCCCCACCGAGGTCAGCACAGAGCTGCGCGACATCCTTGTATTGCTCGATGGCGGCGCGGCGCTCCTCCGGGAGGGGCGAGGCCACGTTGTAGCCGGGGCCGCCGCCGGGCGCCGGCAACATGCCCGAGACCACGATGTTGTTGTCATCGAGGATGCTTTTGATCTCGCGCCTGCGCTCCGGACTGAGGTACGCCGGGAACGCGTGTGGCGCCGCCGCGCCAATCTCGATGCCGTCGTAGCCGATGCGCGCAATGCGCTTGATCGTCTCCTCGAGCGGATACGATGGAACCCAGAGGGGAAAGCTCGAATAGACAAACGTGTTGAACGCCAGTTTCATCGATGCACCCACCCTCAATTCCAGCTTGCCGCGCGTCCCGGTAACGCTTGGTCAACAACGTCTGCATTTGTGTTCGATGGTAGTACAGGCGAGGTGCGCGGTCGTGGGGATAAAAAGTCCCTCTCCCGCGCAGCAGGTGGGGGGAGAGAGGTTGGGGGGAGGGCATTCCCAGGCCTACCGGCTGGCGGCCTCCCACTCCTGGTACCGCGCTTCGATTTCCGCGATCGGCGGGATCGCGTCCGGACCGACACCACGCAGGCTGAGTGCGGCCACCAGGTTCGCGAAGCGCCCGGCTGACACGGGTGAGACCCGGTGGTCGGCGGCGCGCAGGAAGAAGGCGGCCGCGAAGACATCACCCGCACCGGTGAGGTCCACGGTTTTCACCGGGTAGCCAGGCAGGTCTGCCTTGTGCCCGCCGTAGGTGATCTGGCACCCGTTCGGGCCAAGCGTCACCACGCCGATCCGCTGCCGGCCCACCGATGTGACCGCTGCCCGCGCCTGCGCGATTTCCTCATCCGAGACCACGATGGCATCGGTGCGCGCAAGGAGCTGTGGTGGCAGACGAAGTTGTTCGTGGCGCACACGGCCGCCGCGCTCCATGGGCCACTCCCGCATCCACCCCTGGGGCGTCATGCCCAGGAAGTCCGGGGCGAGTGACAGCACCTGGTGCGTATCGATTTCGCGCGCTACCGGCCCGAGGTGGATGATCTTCGCGTTCGCCCAGTGGGGCGGCAGCCCGCGCAGGTCGATGGGCCCCGCCCAGCGCCGCACCTGCTGGGTGCGGCGCGTGCCCTGGTACTCATTCACGAAGAAGGTCGGCGAGTCCGCTTCCTGCGTGATGATGGTGACCTGGTCGGAGTACGGCTCCAGCGAGGGCACGGCGACCCCGTCGATCGTCTCGCCGTAGCGTCCCCGCGTCAGGATACCCACCCGCGCCCCCAGGCGCGCGGCGGTCAGGCCCGAGTAGAGCGCGGTGCCCCCAAGCACGCCGGTGCCATCTGGCTGGATATCGCAGACGATCTGGCCGATGACCAGGTAATCGGGCGCGCGCATGGTCTGCATGCCGGAAAGCGCCCGGCTCTCGCTGAGCGGCTGCCGCTTGCGGCCCCGCTTGTCCCCGCCGCGCGTAATGCGCGGCGGCAGTGAGGGATCGCGTGGTTTGGCCGGTTTCCGTGGCGCACGGTTCTCGCCGGTCGTGTCCTGGGGGTCAGGCACGCGGGTGCACGGTCACGCGGCGCATGTTTCCCTCGCCAGTGCTCTCGGTGGCCACGTCCGGATTGCTGCGCAGGGTCAGGTGCACAATGCGCCGCTCATTCGGCGGCATCGGCTCCAGCACGATCGGCCGCCGGGAGCGCGCCACCTGGCGGCCAATCCGCTCGGCCAGCCCAACCAGCGATTCCTCGCGCCGGGTGCGGTACCCCTCGACATCGATCACCACGCGCGTCCAGCTCTCCAGGCGGCGGTTGGCGATGAGATTGACCAGGTACTGCAACTGCGAGAGGTGATCCCCGCGCCGCCCGATGAGCATGCCCAGGTCCTGCCCCAGGACATCAATGAAGATGGTGGGAGGGTCCTCGTCGTCCAGCGGCATGGTGGAGGGGTTGTCCACTGCCACCACGTCCGCCTCCACGCCCATGTGCCCCAGCAGCTCGCGCACGATCTCCTTGGCAACCACCTCTTCCGCCTCGTCCGCACGGTCCGCATCTCGCGTGCGTGGCACGGCGGCACGGGCACGTTGCGCCGGAGCGCCACGCGAAGAGGGGCGGTCTCCCGGGACACGGCGTGCGCCCGGCTCGCGACGATCACGTCCCGGCCCCTGGGGGGCACGTCCACCTGCACCGCGCCCGCCGCGTGGCGTCGGCTGCGAGGCCATGCCCTTGGCCGTGACGCGCACCAGCGCCTCGTCACCCTCATCCGGCCCGGCGTCCGAGAGAATCTCGATATCGACCTGGGCCTCGTTGAGGTCCAATTGTTCCAGCGCCAGCCGCACCGCTTCTTCGACGGAATACGCCTGGATCTCGACGCTGGTCATCCTTCGCTGATCCATTGCTGCAACCCCGCGCGGAGAACAGACGCCTCACATCCTCGCCCGTCGCCCGCTGCGCCGTGCCTGAGGAGGGACGTTGCCTCGTCGTTACCCGCTATTGCCGTCCGCTGGTTTCGCTTTCCGCTGCACAATCACCGCGCCGGAGGGTACCCCGCCGGCGCCATTCTCGCTGCTACTGGCGCCGTTGGCTCGCGCTGAGCTCGCCCTGGCGTTGCCGCCCTGCTTGCCCTTGCCCCTGGCCTTCGCGCCACCCTTGTTCGCGGCAGGAACCACCTCGGCCTCAACCACCTGCTCGGCTTTTGCCTCAGCCGGTGGCGCCGCCGTGCGCTCCATGGCCTGCTTCTGGGCCTCGGCCATCTTGCGCTGCATCCAGCCCATCGGGCCGGGACCATAGACCGGCTCCGCATTGCTCATGACGACCATATCATCAAGGTTGCGCGGCGGGCGATAGCCCAGGCGCTTGTGCTCTGGCAACTCAGGCAGGAATGGCGCCCACTTGTGGAAGCTGCCCCAGCCGGTGATGAACCACTGCTGAACCACGCTGTACACGCTCTGCGTCGCCCAGTACAAGACCGGGCCAGCGGCGAAGCTCCACCCGAAGAAGACGACCGTGAGCGGCATGATGTTCATCACGGAGTTCATCATCGCCTGCTGCGGGTCGGTGGACTTCTGCTGGTCCCTGGGGCGCATCATCTGCGTCTGCACGAACTGGAAGAGCCCGGCGGCAATCGGCAGGATCTTGAGCGGGTCCGGCACATCGAGGCTGGGCAGCCAGAGGAAGCCCTGGTCCCAGTACCCGACCCCGGTGTTGGACAGCGTGGTGATCGACTGGTACAGGCCCAGGAAAATGGGGATCTGGATGATCATCGGCAGACACCCGGCCATGGGGTTGACCTGGTATTGCTGGTAGAGCGCCATTGTCTCCTGGGAGATGCGCTGGCGATCACTCCCGTGCTTCTTCTGCAGTTCCTTGATTTTCGGCTGCAGGTCCTGCATCGCCTTTGAGGAGCGGATCGACTTCACCGTGAGCGGGAGCATGATTGTCTTGATGATGATGGTGAAAGCGATGATGGCGATGCCGGCGCTGTGGAAGATCGAGGCCAGACCATCCAGGGCCTGCACGAGCAGCTGCACATACTGATCCCAGATGGGAATGCTGGGGATGGAAAACTGGGCCAGGAGCGCGGGAAAAGAGGTCAAATCCATCGTCTGGTTCGTTTCTCCTTATGGTTGCCGCCACTGACAGGAACGTGCGACGTGGGATCGAGCAGCGCGCGGCACAACGCGAACGTTACGGAACAGGGTCATATCCGCTGCCGCCAAAGGGATTGCAGCGCAAAACACGCCAGACTGCGAGGCGACCGCCCGCAAGGATACCGTACCGCGCGATTGCCTCATACCCATATTCCGAGCAGGTCGGGGTAAACCGGCAGGCAGGCGGCAAGGCGGGCGAGATGACCCGCCGGTAGAGGCCAATCAGCCAGAGCGCCAGCCACGCCAGCGGGCTGGGTGCGCTCGCGGGCCGCCAGGGCGGCAAGCCATGCTCGTCAAAATGCCCCTGGGAGCAATCTTGCGGCGGGGCATCTCCGCTCCCGGCCGGTTCCGGGCCGTGCAGGATGGCGCTCATGAGCTGGCGACCTCGGGTG
>JALYWD010000522.1 GCA_030852885.1 Chloroflexota bacterium
GGGATGACGCTTAGCCGGGATGCGGAAAAGCTGCGCTACCGGCTCTATGACACCTTGATGCAGGAGCTCGACGCGCAAAGAGTCGCCGCCCAGACGGACGAGGTCGCGTACCGGAGAGCGATCGAGGATGCCGTCGCCGACCTGATCAAGCAGACCGGCGTCGAGCTCGCTCGCCCGGAGGCAATCACCTTGATGCGGGAGATTGCCGACGAAATCATCGCGTTTGGCCCGATCACCGCACTCCTGGATGACGAGTCGATCTCCGAGGTGATGGTCAACAGCGCGGAAGACGTCTTCTTCGAACGCAAGGGTATGCTCTTTCGCTCTGATCGCACGTTCCGCGATGATGATCATGTCAAACGGATCATCGACCGTATCGTCGCCCCGTTGGGACGCCGCATCGACGAATCGTCACCCATGGTCGATACCCGTCTCCTCGATGGCTCCCGCGTCAACGCCATCATTCCGCCGCTGGCCGTCAAGGGGCCCTCGGTGACGATCCGGAAGTTCTCCAAGCACAAGCTGACCGACAAGGACCTGATCCGGTTCGGCGCGATGACTCCGGAGTTGGCTGAGTTCCTGCGCGGCTGCGTCGGCAGCAAGCTCAACATCCTGGTTTCGGGCGGCACCGGCTCCGGCAAGACGACCTTCCTCAATATGCTTGCCTCGTATATCCCACCGCGGGAGCGGATCGTCACCATTGAAGATCCGGCCGAGCTGCAACTGCCCCAGGAAAACTGGGTCAGTCTCGAGACCCGGCCCATGAATGTCGAAGGGCGAGGTCTCATCTCCCAGCGCGACCTGGTCAAGAACGCCCTGCGCATGCGACCCGATCGGGTGATCATCGGAGAGTGTCGCGGCAGCGAGGCGTTCGACATGCTGCAAGCCATGAACACCGGTCACGATGGCTCACTGACCACGATCCACGCCAACACCCCCCGCGATGCCATCAGCCGCGTCGAGAATATGGTGATGATGGCCAACCTCGATCTGCCAGCCAGGGCCATCCGCGAGCAGATCTCGGCGGCAATCCACCTGGTCGTCCAGCTTTCCCGCATGAGCGACGGCTCTCGCCGCGTCACCCATGTCACCGAACTGGTCGGCATGGAGCAGGACATCATCAGCATGCAGGATATCTTCCTCTTCCGCCGCTATGGCCTGGACGAGAACGACAAGGTCATCGGCGCGCTGGAGCCCACCGGTATTCGCCCCAATTCGGCCGAGAAGCTGGAACTCTTCGGGTTCCCGTTGCCACCCGCGCTCTTCGCCACCCTGGAGAGCCGTTCGCTGGAAGCCAGCGGATTCGCCCCGAACTCGGACGAGATGCGCGAGATTCTCGGGGACTCGGTGCCACCCGAGCTCTTCACCACTCCGGATCGCCGCTAATGCACAGGCGCCCCTCATGGAGAGGATGATGAGCCTGGAGCTGATGGTCGCCTGCGCTGTCTTCTTTGCGGTGCTGGGCCTCACCATCGCCGTACTCAGCCTCGGAGACCGCAAGTCGGCACTGCTGCAAGCACGGTTGTCCCGGCACGCGGTGCGCGTGGCCGTGGTCACGCCGCAGCGCATCGCCCGCGTCAATGTCCTCGGAAAATCGTCTGGCCGCTCCTCGCCCGCGCTCGCCAGGAGGCTGGGGAAGCTCTCATTCGTTCAGAAGTCTCGCGTCACCCTCATCCACGCGAACGTGAAGCTCGGTGTGGGGCGCTACTACCTGATGCGCCTGCTGCTCGCGGCCCTCGCGTTCGTGATCGTGCAGGTCGTCTCAGGCAGTCCGATCTTTGCGGTCGGCGCCGCGCTGGTGGCCTTCGTGATCCCGCGCATCGTCGTGAGCCAGAAAGCCTCGCGCCGTGCGGCTGCCTTCGAGAATCTGCTCGCGGAAACGCTCGATCTCTTTGTCGGCTCCCTGCGCGCGGGACAGGGCCTGCTCCAGGCGATCGAGTCGTCGTCCTACGAGCAGCCGGAGCCGATGCGCTCGGAGCTGCGCCGCATTGTCGGCCAGGTCACCATGGGGGTAAGCATCACCGACGCCCTGGAATCGCTGACGACCCGCTTTGACAGCCGGGATGTCGATCTGCTGGCCGCGGCAATCGCCGTTAACCGGGAGACCGGCGGCAATCTGACTGAAGTGCTGGAGCGCCTCGCCAGGACCGTCCGCCAGCGGCGCGAGATCCGCGCCGAGGCCAAATCGCTGACCGCCGCACCCCGGGCAACAAGCTACATCCTGGTCATCCTTCCCTTCGCGATTACCGGGTACTCCGTCGCGGTCAGCCCGATCTACAAGGAACAACTGCTGCAGTCTCCGCTCGGCCGCCTGCTCCTGGTTGGGGCCATCGTCTGGTCGTTGATCGGATTCCTGATCTCGCAGAAGCTGTCCAAAGCCGAGTATTGAGCGCCCACGGGAGTTCGCATGAGTACCGTATTTCAGACCATGACCGATCCGCTCATCCTCCTGCCAGTGACAATCTTCTTCGTCGTCTTTGGGCTGGTGACCGCACTCCCGCGGCGGCAGTCGCCCGTCGCCGCGCGACTCGCCCGGCACCAGATTGGCGGGTCGCAGGCAGTCAGCGCCTCGTCCCCTGCGCGGCTGGCGTCCTGGCGCCCACGGCTGCAGCGGCCGGCCCTCTTCAATGGCATCGCGGCGCGCTTCAGCAGTGAAAAGAGTGCTGCTCAGGCACGGACACTGCTCAGCCGGGCCGGGTCCCCGATGACCTCCGCGGCCTACGCGCGGCTGCGCCAGATGTGCACGTTGCTATTGACACCAGCGTTCGCTTTCCTGGCCATCGCCGGACTCGGCATGAATCTGCTCGGGTTTGGCGCCGCCGCGATCGTGCTCATCGCCGTACCCCGCTTGCCAGCGATCTATCTCAAGCGGATCGCAAAGAAGCGCGCGCAGGAAATGGACACCGTCATCTCCGACGTCCTGGACCTGCTGGTTGTCTGCGTTGAAGGCGGGCAGAGCCTCTCCGCTGCGCTGATGCAACTTTCGCATCGTATGGATAACGTCGCGGCAGAGGAGTTTCGCCACCTGCTGGCCGATTTCAACACCGGCATGAGCCGGCGCGACGCGTTCAATGCGCTTGCCGCCCGCAACCAGTCGGAAGCGCTCGCCATTGCCTGCACCACGATCATTCACGCCGACAAGGTCGGGATGAGCCTCGGGCACACCTTACGCACGCTCAGCGACATGATGCGCACACGCCGCCGTCAGGCGGCGGAAACCCGGGCGCGGCAAGCGCCAATAAAGATGATGCCGGTGCTGGTCGGCTTCATGCTACCGACCATGCTTGCGCTGCTTCTCGGGCCGGTGGCGCTCGAAGCGATGAAGGCGTTCAAATAAGCACTTCGGTCTGTCGCGGGCCTCTCATCCTGGGCGACAACAGCTCAACTTCAGCTGGAGTTCTCGCGTGCTCATGGTCCTGATTTGCGCGGTCATCGGCGCACTTTTCGGCTGGGTGTCATGGGCCGTGGCTGATCGCCTCACGGGCGAGGCGCGGGACGGCGTGCCCTCACCGCGCGCACTGGGCCTCCTCTCCGCCGTGGGCGGGGGCAGCCTGCTGGCCATCTCCGCCCAGCGCTCCGGGGAAAGTGTCACCGTCGTCGTGACCGTCGCCATCCTGGCGTTCCCGCTCCTGATCACGCTCCTGACCGATGCCCAGGCGCGTCTCGTGTTTCCCGTCGTACTCCTCCCGGGGCTCCTGGCGGCGCTCGGGATTGCCGCCACCAAACCGGAGGGCGTGTTGCCGGCGCTTGTCAGCGGAGCGGTGGCGGCAGCGATCACGACGCTGATCGTCATGCTTTCCCGCTGGATCTGGTCGAGCAGTGAGCCCCCCCTGGGCAGTGGGGATATTCTCATCACCGCGGCTATCGGCGCGGCGCTCGGGCCGGCAAATACGCCGCGCGTACTCTTCGCGGGGATGGTGTTCGCGGCTGTTGCCGCCGGGGCGCTCCTGCTGACGCGCCGCGCCGGACGCCACGGTGTCATCCCGTATGGAGCATTTCTCTGCGCGGCAGCGCTCGCCGGGATCGCGCTGGAAGGGGGGAGGTGAAGCCGGCCCTATCCGTCGCGCGACGGCAGCGACGAGCAGGCGACGCCGTCGCCAGATGGGTCCAGGTTATACGGGTCCCCCGCGATGTGATCCAGAACGACCTGGGCATCTTCCTGGAACATGAAGTCCGCGCAATCAACATCGGGTGTCTCCAGCGACGCTGGCGTTTCCGGCGATGTGGTTGGCTCGGGGACAGGAGCCACCGGAGTCACGAACGGCGTCTCACAGGCGATACCATCCAGGTCGAGATCGAGCCCGTTCGGATCGCGAGGATCGGCATCCAAGGCATGCTGTGCCGCAGCCTGGTTGACAAAGTCGCTGCACGTCGCGTCCTCACCATCCAGGATGGTGGCGTCCGTGCCGGGGACCGGGGTTGCACCGAACTGCAGCCCACTGCCGTTGGTCGCCACGCCGACAGGGGCCACCGGCGCGGAAGGCACGCTCCCGGCTTCTGGCGCCACGGTCAACCAACTGGCGACGAGGAGTATGAGCACCGGAATCCAGTTCATCGCGGGTCCCCCAGGTAACAGGTAAGCGGTGCAGGAATAGGCGACCAGTCCGCAAGCGACATCAACCCCGCGCCGGACGGGTCGGGCGCGGATGAAGCACACGGTGCCACACCCGTTGCCCATGCACAAGCTGGTCATGCGTGGCAAGAGCAGTAACGAGAGCTGGAGGTGGAAACCGAGGCGACAGCGCATCGTCTCGTGAGTGCCCGGTAGTACGGGAATTGTCTCCCGAGTCGAGTAGGCCGATAATTATGAAAATGCTTCATCATTCATCCCGCTTGCTGTTTGTCGTTCTCAAGTAGAGCCGGGA
>JALYWD010000543.1 GCA_030852885.1 Chloroflexota bacterium
GGATCGTTGGCCTCCGGTTCCGAGGGGATGCCCGCCGCGTCGAGCACTGAGCGGCCGGGCCACTCGGCATCGAGGCGGATGCGGCGCAGGTAGTGCGTGTACTCCGGTGCGTGGATGCCGGAGCTGCAGCCAGCCAGCTTGCTGATGCTGCCGGACGGCTTGATGGTCGTGACCCGGATCGCCGGGCGCATCCCGAACTGGTCCGCCAGGTCGAGATTCGTCTTGCGGACATGGCGGTAGCCATCGCGCATCATGCGCACCAGGCGGCTCATCCCTTCCCGCTCGTACCAGTCGAAGACGCCGGAGAGACTGACCCCGATGCGCCGGTTGCGGGCGTTGACGTTGTTCGTCTCGGGGCGATGAGTCGGCAGCCACTGCACGATGGTGGCGTACATCGCGGCGCACTCCATCGCGTCCAGAATCTCGGCGTCGGTGTCGCAGCGGGTGAGGAAGACTTCGCTCAGGACGCAGGTCTCGTAGCTTTCCAGCGGAATCTCGGCGCAGGGGTTGATGCCGGTGGCGTGGTCGTAGGGCAGGATGTAGCCCGGCAGGATTTCGGTGCCCGCTGCATCCCCGAAGCGTCCGTACTTTTCGATGTTGATCATGTTCAGGAAGCCCGGCTCGCCGTTCTGCCGAATGCGTGCCGCAATGCTGGGGAGTTGGGCGAAGTCAGCATCGTCGTACAGGCGCACCGAGTTGTTCGAGAGGTGCATCCAGGGGTCGCGCTCGGGGAAGCGCTCGTGGTTCTTCAGGTCCGCGAAAACGGGATCGTCCACGTTGCCGAGCATGATCTCGGCCGAGCGCCGCACGTTGCCGGCCACCACCGCCACCCCGATGGCGTTGATGACATCGGCGATGAGCCGGGTCTCGGTGTAGTCCGGGGCTTTCCCGGCCTGGTGCGCCAGGTACTGCTCGCAGAACTCGCGGATGCGCTCGTGCAGCAGCATCAGCGGCGCGGGACCGCTGGAGACGCCGCCGAAGCCGCGGATCGGCGCTCCCTTTGGGCGCAGCTCGGAGTAGTCGAACTCGACGAGCGGCTCGCCCGCTTCATAGGAGCGGATCAGTTGCCGCACGGACTCGGTCCACCCCTCGCGGGAATCGGGGATGACGTGGGTGCGGCGCGACCGCCGGTCTGGACCGGGCATGCGCAGCCCACGGTCCTGCGCCGCGAAGCCGACCCCGACCCCGCACATCAGGGCGTCCATGATGAAGTCAGCGTCATCGGCCAGCGGGCGGGTGGCGCGGGTATCGCACCAGCAGCAGTTGTAGAGGCCCATGCCGCCGCGCTCGTAGATGTAGTCGGTACCGTTCAGCCAGAGACCGCGCCCGGGTGGCAGCCACTTCATGTCGAACATCATGTCCGCCATCCGCCAGGCGCGCTCATCCCAGAGCGCCTTGTCCCAGGCGAGGCCCTGGCGCCGCAACACGGTGTCCTTGGCAATCGACATCGTGCCGGTGATGACGCGCGAGACGACATCGGCCCAGTCTTCCTGGCCGACGATCTGGTCGACGTCGTTGCGGATGGGCCGGGAGTAGCTGCGGTAGAACGTGGTCTCGCCGAGCCCGTTGAAGCCGAAGCGGGGTGTCTTCGCCTGCAGCGACGCCTGCAATCCCGCGGGAAGTTCGTACCGGTGTTCAACGTACATCGTGCTTGTCCTTGCCTTGCCCGGTCCCCAGCACATCCTGTTCCAGTGCACGGTGATGTGTGGCGCTCATCGCCATGCAGGCCCGGCATGCTCGCAGGGGCGCAATGCAGCATCCAGGGCCTCAATTTCCTGAATTATACCATATATGGTAGATAGAGGAATTAGTGATACAACATGTGCGAATGGCGATGGCTCCGTTCTCCAGCCAGGACCGTACGAGGTGGCGCTCAACTTCATGTGTCATCTGGAGCGCAGTCGAGTGTTCTCGGCGTCTCTGGCCGCGACGGTTTGAGGCGGCGACCACCTTCCCTTGTCATCCTTCCCCGAAGGAAGGATCTCGTTCACCGGCCGCGAGCGTGCGAGATCCCCGCGAACGTTGGGGCAGGCATCGTTTCCCGGGGAAAGGCTGAGATCTCTCGACTGCGCTGTGCGGGCCGGGGACAGAGGTAACACACGTATGGAGACATGGGTAACACCTGGCAGGCGCGATAGAAAGAGAACTGACCGGGTGCGAGGCGAGAGGAGAATGACCAGATTCTTCGCCTGCGGGCTCAAGTTGACGCATGAGAGTGGACGCCACTTCGAACCTGGTCAGTGGGGAACGAGATCCTTCGACTTCGCTCAGGACGACA
>JALYWD010000567.1 GCA_030852885.1 Chloroflexota bacterium
GCATCGGCTCCTGCGCCGGCCGCGCCAGCCACCGCTCCGGCGCCAACGGCGCATTCGCCACAGCCGCATACACCTGACGCTCCATCCGCAAGCGCAGTAGTGAGCTCGAACGCCGACCGCGAAGAGCGGAAGCGGTTCTCCCGGCGCCGCCAGACAATTGCGGCTCGCCTGGTGGAGGCGCAGCAAACGGCAGCCATGCTCACCACCTTCAACGAGGCGGATATGGGCGCGGTCATGGACCTGCGGGCGAGGCGCAAGGAAGCGTTCAAGCAGCAGCATGGGGTGAACCTGGGGTTCATGTCCTTCTTCACGAAGGCCGTTGTGGGCGCGCTCAAGGCTTTCCCGGAGATGAACTCCGAACTGCAGGGTGACGAACTCGTCCTGAAGAAGTACTACGACATCGGCATCGCGGTGGGCACGGAAGATGGCCTGGTCGTGCCGGTGATCCGCGACGCGGACCGCAAGACCTTCGCCGGCATTGAGCAGGCCCTCGGTGCGCTGGCCACGAAGGCCCGCGAAGGCAAGCTCGCACTCTCCGATATCCAGGGGGGCACCTTTACGATCACGAACGGCGGCATCTACGGTTCGCTGAACTCCACACCCATCCTGAACCTGCCGCAGGTCGGTATCCTGGGCATGCACGCCATCGTGGAGCGACCAGTGGCCCGCGACGGCGAGGTCGTGATTCGCCCCATGATGAATCTGGCCATCTCCTACGACCACCGGGTTGTTGACGGCGCGACGGCGGTGCAATTCCTGGTCAAGGTCAAGAAGATGATCGAGGACCCGGAGACGCTCCTCATCGAAGGCTAGAGCCGCGATCGTTCCAGCAAGGAAAGCGTCATGCGTTACGGGGCCGTTCTGCTGGACAGAACGGCCCCGTAACAGTTGGCACTGGCGATTGCCGCGTGTTGCGGCAGGTTGGAACCCTAATCTTCGCCTCCCGAGCCACCACTTCCGCCCGAGCCACCGCTTCCACCAGAGCCGCCGCTGCCGCCGGACCCACCGCTGCCACCCCGGCGATTCCGCCGCCGGCGCCTCCTGCCCCTGCGGCGGCGTTCACTCACTACGTCTCTTGCCTCTGCATCACCCTGGTCCTGCAGTTCCTGCCTGACCGCAAGACCGAGAAAGGCCATGCCCAAGGCTGTTACTGCGGCTTTCGCGATCTGACGTCGCGTAACAGCGGGTGTACCGGGAAGATCGGTTTCGGTGCTCTCTCGTGAACTCATGGTGCCCTCCTGACCTTTCAGGATTCGAGGATATCGTGCTGGAGATGTTGCGGTAACCGCTGAACGTCGGTTGTTTTCCTGGGGCTTTGGTCTGTTGCGGTGTAGGACCTATGTCGTATGGGCTCGTACCAACTGCCGCACGCTGTCAAGGTGGCACACAAAAGGGGCGGCCAAGCGGCCGCCCCTTTTGTGATTTTGGAAGATTGTTCGCGGCCGGCCCTAGAACGAGGAGATCGGAGAGTGCGGTAGCGCGTCGCGACGGAAACTCGCTGGCGGGCGGTTCCAGCCGAAGTGCTCGATCTCGTCACCCTTGGCTGCCAGGAATGCGGAGCCGGTCTCTGGGTAAACGGCGTAGATCGCCTCCACGGGAATCCACATTTCTTCGTTCGCGCCGAAGAGGCCGCTGCCGTAGATGAGACCCTGGCGAACCCGGCCGTACTCCGACTCACCCGGCAGTACCGCCACAATCTTGGCCAGGGGGCCATTCTGCGCGTAGAGCGTGAACCCGGGAGCCAGATCGCTCCACGTGCCGCGCGGCCCGCGCTGCGTGGCTTCCAGATCGGTTTCCGGCGGCGCGACGGGGGCGAACATCGACTTCTCGCCGATCGCGACCTCATGATCCAGGAAGCCTGGATGAGTGCGCGGACGGGCCAGGACAGCACAGATGACCAGGATCGCCAGGGACAGCAGGAAGGCGGCCATCAGATCCGGGCGGAGGAATTCCTCCCGCATAACGGACAGATCTGGCGGGGTGTACGCCACGTGCAGGGCTTCTTCGCCGCCTGGATGCAACGCCAGGAGCACATTTCCGATAAACAGGATGATGGCCGCCACGATGGCGCCCACCAACAGGAAAACAAACGCGGGCCGAACAATTGCCCGTGCGAATCCCATTCCGAAGTACTCCCTGGCCAGCACGCGAGGCGCGTGGCCCTCATCCCCTCCCGGATCTGCCTACAAGTATACGAGGTTGTTTCACTTCATGAACGCCTCGGTTGTTCCAGCGTTGGCAGCGGTTGTTCGTCGTCCAGCATCCACTCGGAGCGGCGTAGCGCGTCTCGTTTCGCCCGCGCCTTCCGTAACCGAAGGTAGAAGAACACCGGGCCAGCGGCCAGCAGGATCAGAGGCGGGAAGAAATACCAAAGCGTGGCGCCCAGGATCAGCCCCGTTTCCCAGGTCCGCAACTGCCAGAAGATGACGACGACTGTGACGAGCTTGAAGAGGAACAGCGCCAGGAGAAAACCCCAGACTGAGGCCTCGGCTTCGATCTCATCTTCTTTGCTGGAATCTGGTGGCTGCGGAATCGGGGTCATGAGCAGCGCTCCGGGGAGATGGCATGGTGGCAGGAAGAATCCTCGCAGATGCCGTGCCGAAAGGAGCGGCTAGCCGGCTGCTGGGGCATCCGATTGTACGGGTGATGTCTGCCTTGCCGCCATGTCTCGCGCCTGCTGTTCGTCGCGCTCTTCGCGGTTGACCCACTTGAAGAAGGTGACGGTAATCAGGCCAAGATAGATCGTGGAGACCACCACCCACATCAGGAGGCCAGCCGCCTGCTGGTCTGTCGCAAGGTCGATGTTGAAGATGCGCCGCGCCGTGTCATAGGGCGAGTAGAGGCCCGGCTCGGCGAAGGTAATGAACGCGCCGACGAGGCTACCGGGGATCGTCATGGCGAAGAAGTAGAGGCTTTGCAGAGGCAGGGCTAAGCGCGGCCATTGTGGCAGCGGGCCAGCGATGGGCCACCAGGCCAGGATGCCGGTGGCAATGAACGTGGCGTGCTCCAGCACATGCACGGGCTGGGAGCGCAAGGCAGCGTCATAGAACACCGGGATGTGCCACAGGATTACCACGAGGTTAGCAATGGCGTAGGCGATCACTGGACGCGTTAGCCGGTAGCCGATGGCGTTGGTGACACGATTGCGGGTGAGGGGTTCCAGCATCCAGGCGGGGATACCGACAAGCAGGAGGGGCGCGGCCAGGAGGATCAGCAGCAGGTGCTGCACCATGTGCGCCAGCAGCAGATAGTGATCGGACCAGTCATCGAGCGGCGGGCCCAGCGCCACAAAGAGGGTGACGAGCCCGGCGATGAACGAAGCCTTCTGCTTGCCCGTCGTGACGCGATCAGGATGAGAGGTCGGGCCAGCGTCCCTGGTGAGGAAGAGATACCCGGCGAGCATGGCCAGCAGGCCAATCGCTATCGTGGGCTCGATGTTCCAGTCGCTCCAGAGCCACCCGGTGGGATCGACGCCGCCAGCATGAAGAAGTGGGCCACGAAGGAACTGGAACACGGGAAAGTCCTAGCAACGCACGAGCGGGAGGTCTGACGAAGACCTCCTGCTCAGATACGTTAGCTCACGAAGGGAAGAATGTGCGGCGCCCAGGATGTCGTCGTCCAGAACATGGCGATCAACGCCAGAAATACGGCCAGGGAAAGCACGAGGCCGGCAGCGAATGACAAACGAAAGAGACGCTTGTCATCTTTCAGGTGCATGAAATAGCCGACAACCGCCAGGAATTTGACGATTGAAAGCACAAGCAGGATAGGCACGAGAATAGGGCGCATCGCTGGCAAGTAGTAGATGATGACTTCTACCAGCGTGATGATCGCCAGGATAATGGCGATCCGCACGTAATCCGCTGGGGTCGGATGATGCTCTGCGTGGGCGTCATGCGCGCCTTGGGCTGGTGCGTGGCTTGCCATGTCTGCTCTCCAGGTCCTTTCGTCGCGGTCTAGTCTAGAACGGCAGCGCGTGCATCAACTGCTGGCCGAACTCAGTTATCCGCACGAACGCCTGCGGTGCGGCTTCTGCGGCGCCTTCAGGCGGGTTGGGGTAGGGCACCAGATAGACCAGCGTGAAGATCACGATCCAGACGATGTCGACGAAGTGCCAGTAGAGCCCGGCGATCTCGACATCCATCGCCTTCTCCTGAGGCAAACCGCCACGCAGAGAGACGAACAGGAGCGAGAGTAGCCAGAGCACGCCGATCGTCACGTGGGCCCCGTGGAAGCCGGTCAGCACGAAGAACGATGAGCCAAAGATGTTGCTGGAGAGAGTCAGCCCCTCATGCGCCATTGTGGTGAATTCGAAGACCTGGCCACCAACGAAAACGGCTCCCAGCAGTGCAGTGGCCGATATCCAGATGCGCAATCCTCGATGATTGCCGCGCTGGATCGCGGCCAGGGCGAGCACCATGGTGAGCGAGGACATCAGCAGCACGAACGCGCTTACGGACGTGTAGGGAATATCAAAGATCTCATTCGGGTACGGCGGCATCTGTAGCTCGATGCTGCGATTGCGGTACGTCATGTACGTGGCAATCAGCGTACCGAAGAACATGCAGTCCGACGTCAGGAACAGCCACATCAGCAGCTTGCGGCTATCAACCCCTGCGCTTGGCGGCGGATGACCTGCATGATCATGTCCGTCATGGCTGTCATGGCCCGCGCCATGCGCAGTTACCACTTCAATCGCGGTCGCCAACGTTGCTGCTCCTTCAGACCGATGTTGTTGCGGCGCCGCCCTGTGGCAGCGCCGCCTGATCGGGTGCGAACCTCGTGGCTCGCACCCGTTACCTCCGTGCGTTATCCGGCTGGCTCGAAGGACCAGCCATAAATGGCGGTGAGCAGAATCAGGAAGCCAGCCGCCGAAAGAATCGGAATCCCGATGAACTCACTGAGCTGAATGTGCGGGTTATTCAGGAGGAAGCCTGACGCCAGCAAGAGAAGCCCAATGGCACACAACAGCGGGTAATAGGACGGGTTCGGCAGGTGGATGTTCCCCACTTCTGCCTGCGCCTCCGCCACCGCGACGCCCACGGGGGAGTTGGCTGGCAACTGATCGATCTCCACGATGGCATCCGCCACCGCCTCGCGCTGCGCCGGCACGGCGTCGTACTTGTCGTGCCAGAGTTGATCCCGGTGGGTGATAACCGGGATGATGCGGAAGTTGTACACAGGCGGTGGCGAGGGGATGGCCCACTCGAGCGTGGCAGCGTCCCATGGGTTTGCCGGAACGTTCTGGCGGCTGCGGGCCGTCTTCTGGACGTTGAGGAGGAAGACGAGAATGGATGTTGCGATCAGCAGGGCGCCAATGGTCGAAATGGCGTTCCAGAACCACCAGCCGCTGTCAAACCCGTAGGTGGAGTAGCGGCGCGGCATGCCGGCCAGCCCCAGGAAGTGCATGGGGAAGAAAGTCAGGTTGAAGCCAGCGAAGGTCAGCCAGAAGTGCAGCTTGCCTAGCCGCTCGTCCAGCAGCTTTCCGAAAATCTTCGGCCAGTAGAAGTAGATGCCGCCGAGCAGGGCGAAGACGCTCCCGCCGAAGAGGACATAGTGGAAGTGAGCAACGACGAAGTAGCTGTCGTTGTGATGGGTATCAACCGGCACCACCGCGTGCATCACGCCGGAAAGACCACCAATAACGAACTGGGAGACCAGGCCGATCGCAAAGAGCATGGCCGCGGTGAAGGTCAGGGAGCCGCCCCACATGGTGGCCGTCCAGTTCAGGATCTTCACACCGGTCGGGATGGCGATGAGCATTGTTGCGGCGGCGAAGGCGGAAACCGGGGTGGGGCCCAGCCCGGTGGTGAACATATGGTGTACCCACACGCCGAAGCCGAGGAAAGCGATGACGGCGAGGGCGTAGACCATGACCGCGTAGCCGAACAGTGGCTTGCGGGCGAAGACCGGGATGATCTCCGAGACAAGGCCGAAAGCGGGCAGGATCAGGATGTAGACCTCCGGGTGACCGAAGATCCAGAAGAGATGCTGCCAGAGCATGGGATCGCCACCGGCGGTAATGAGTTGCCCGTCAGCGATATTGAAGGCCGAGAAGAAGTGCGTCCCACCAAAGCGGTCAAACGTCAGGAAGAAGAGGGCGATCGTGAGCGACGGGAAGGCCATGATGATGAGGACAGAAGTAACCAGGGTCGCCCAGGTAAAGATTGGCATCCGCATCAGCGTCATGCCAGGGGCCCGCAGGTTCAGGATGGTGACGATGAAATTGAAGGCGCCGACCATGGTTGCCACGCCGAGAATCTGGATGCCGAAGGCCCAGAAATCGATCTGGTGACCGGAGAATAGCCGCTCGGTCAGTGGCGCGTAACCGTACCATCCCTGGTCCGGAACCTTGTCAGCGAAGGGCAGCCCCTGCAGGGCTGTGGCCGCACCCTGCAGCGCCGTGCTCCCAAAGATGTTCGTCAGGGCAACGCTGCCTATGTGCATGAAGATGCCGGGCAAGGCGGCCAGCACTGGCAGATTCAAAATAATGGCGCCGGCAACAAACGTCCAGTAGGAAAAGCCGTTCAACCTGGGAAACGCGACATCTCTTGCGCCAATCTGCAATGGCACGAGTAAGTTGAAGAACGCCACGCTAAGCGGCATCACCACCAGGAAGATCATGGTGGTGCCGTGCATGGTGAAGAGCTCGTTGTAGCGCTGCGCGTCCAGAACGTTGTTTTCCGGGCGCGCCAACTGGATGCGGATCAGGAGCGCTTCCATCCCGCCAATCAGAAAGAAGATGAACGAGGTCACGCCGTACAGCTTGGCGATCCTCTTGTGATCAACGGTGGTAAGCCAACTCCACAGCCCATCCTCAGCAGCCTTCGGCTTGGTGAGTGTTGGCGCCTGAATATGTGGCTGTGCGATCGATGCCATTGCCTGACTCCTGATCGTTCCTGAAACCTACGTGGATGCGGACACCTTGCCAGCGCCCGCCACAACTGCTAGCTCCCGGCGGGTGTGGCCATCGGGCTGGCCGCAGGCGCTGCGACCGGCGAGGCCACCGGGCTGGCAAGCACCGAAGCTTCTCGGTCAACCGCTGGATCGAGCAGGCTTCCAACAGGCAGGTTGGCGTCTGGGCAGCCTCCCGCTGGCTTGAGGCTGCTGAGCCAGTTCACGACCTCGGTGATCTGCTCGTCGGTCATGCCCTGCTTGTAGTAGTTGGGCATGTACACACCTTCCTTGATTTCATCGGTGTGCTTCAACCACTTCTCCAGATTCTCCGGAGTGTTCACCAGAATGCCCGCGCCGATAGTGTCTCGACAGGCCAACAGCGTCAGGTTAGGACCCGGTCCTGGCACAATCTCGTTGGTTTCCGGATCACGGTAGCCAGAGATGTAAGGCATGCCCTGTCCGGCGATGACCGCGTTGGTGCCATTCACCCGGTGGCAGGCGAGGCAGGCGCCGAATGCAGGGGGAGCATCCACCACGTCGGCTGTTTCCGGGTTGCCATCCACTGGCGGCGTGCGCCAGGCAGCCACCCAGGCATCGAAGTTCTCCTGGGGCACCACCTTGATCTTGAAGCGCATCCACGCGTGGGCGCTGCCGCAGAACTCCGCGCATTCGCCGAAGTAGTCACCAACGCGCTCGGCGGTGAACTGGATCTTGTTAGTGTGCCCCGGCATCACATCGACTTTGCCGCTGAGTTGCGGTACCCAGAAGGAGTGGATGACGTTGTTGCTCTGCATGCTGATGACGACATTGGCGCCCTGAGGGACCACCAGTTCGTTCGCGGTCACCAGCGGCCCGGCAGCGGCATCATCGGGGTTGGCCGCGATATCGGGGTAGGCAATTTCCCACCACCACTGCTTGCCGATGACTTCGATCTTGAAGCCATCCTCCACCTGGGCGGCCTGCGCCTGTTCGAAGATGACCTTGACCGTCGGAATGAAGAGGGCCAGCAGGATGAGCGCGGGAACCACCGTCCAGGCGATTTCCAGCACCTTGGAGCCGTGGACCTGTTCAGGCCGAACATTGTTGCGGCGCCGGAAGCGAATCACCGTGTAGGCGATGGCGAACTGGACGGCGACGAAGACGATCAGGGCGGCCCAGAAAATGATCTGGTACAGCCACTGGATCTGGTCTGTCTTGACGTTTTGCGGCGAGATGGTGGAGTACGGCTGCGCCACCTCAGCCCCGCACCCTGCCAGCAACCCCACGACGCCGACCAGCGCCAACATCGGGATGACGCGCGTCCAGCGCCTGCCACGCGATGTCTCACCAATTCCCTGGCGCCGACCGAACCTGCTCATTCCCGCTCCCTATCATCCCCGGATCATGTAAACCGCGCGTACTCCCGCCCTCCCCAGGCTACGGGTCGCTACAGCTCACAGCGGAACACTAACCAAGCCCGGCAAGCGGGTCAACCCCCGCTGCATTCACTCAGGGCTGCAACATCTGTTCCACCGTGACAAAGCCATAGCCGTTGTCACGGAAGAACTGAATCAGCCCCGGAAGTGCTTCAAAATCCCCTGCGGCCGCAGCGCCTACGTGCAGGAGCAGGATTTCGTCCTCCGCCAGATTCGTGGTGCAGTAGTCGATGATCTCCTGCGAACCCCAGCCAGCCCAGCCGTGCGAATCGCACGTCCACCAGATAGTGAGATAGTAGCCATTTTCGTACAAGTAGCCGAGTGACGTTGCATCGTAGTCGCCGTAAGGGGGGCGGAAGTAGGGGCGCATTTCGTACCCGGTCAGGTTGCGCACCAGATCTTCCGTGCTGGACAGTTCCTGGACCACCTGGTCCGGCGTCATTGGCGGCATGCCGGTATTGGCCCCGGTGAGCGAGGCGTGATCCCAGGTGTGGTTGATGAGTTGGTGTCCCTCGTTCACCATCCGCTGGACCAACTCGGGATTCTGCTCAGCCCATTGGCCGGTCATGCCGAACGTGGCCTTGATGCCCTCGTCCCGTAGATAGTCGAGAATCTGTGGCGCATATCCAGTGTCGGCGCCGGCATCAAACGTCAGCGCTACTTCCAGCCGGCCGTTCGTGCCACCTTCGATGATCTGGCTCATGCCTGAGCCATCCTCGCCGGGAGCGGCCGGACGACCCAAGTCAGTGGGGGGAGCGACATCCGCTGGCGCGGCTGCCGTGTCTTCGATGATAGTCTCAGCGGACGCGGGATCAGCCGACGTTTCCGTTACCACGGGAGCCTGGCCCGTTGCCGGATCAACGACCGCGTCCGTCTGCGTCACGACATCAGGCTGTGGGACGGCGTTGTCAGCAGTTTCATCCGGCGGCTGCACGGGCTCCGTGGCCACGACGTCCGGGACATCCTGCGCGAACGCCAGGCTATCCGGCGTCTTCACCGCCGGAATCACCGGTGTTGTCGCGGTGGGCTCCACCTGTGCGAGGGCGGGCGCCGGCGTGGTTGGCGCATCCCGCGCAGCCAGGACAGCGCCCGCCGGCGTTTCATTGACCGGGACGACGGCGGGTGACCCCGCCGCGCACCCACTCGTCAGCAGGACGCCACAAAGCGCAACGGCGGCGATTCCTCCTCGCCAGTGCCGTTGCATCAAACCAACCCGCAGCGTTCAGTCATTGCGCGTGGAGTGTAACACTGGCCGCTTTTGCGCTGGTGTGTCCCGCTGCTACCAGATGCCAAGTTCGTCCCGCGCCTCTTCGCTCATCATTTCGGGAGACCAGGCAGGACTCCAGACCAGTTTGACATCGACATCGCCCAGATTGGGGAATTCGCTCATGGCGTTGGTGACTTCCTGCACGATCACCGGGCCGAGCGGGCAGCCCAGCGAGGTGAGTGTCATCGTCACCAGCACATCATTGGTATCTGAGACGTCAACGTCGTAGACCAGACCGAGATCGACGATGTTGATACCGATCTCCGGATCGAAGACATTTTTCAGGTTGTCGCGCGCCTGCTCAGCGGTGAAATCAGCCATCTCTGTTGCTTCCCTTCGTCGGCCGGCACGTGCGACCGGGTGATCGCGTACCGAGTTCCTCCAGTGTACCCGGAGCGCCCCTGCAGGGTATCCGGAGCGCCCCTGCAGGGTGCTATGATATGTGCGCTATGGCGCACATATCAACACGGTCCCACGCGAATGCAATAGCTGATGACTGCGAGATCGCGGCGCTCCATCCGCCCGCGGTGTTCGCCGCCCGGGCTGCCCTTGCTGCCCTGCCTCCTCCTGCCGACGTTTCCGCGCTCTTCGCCCTGCTGGCGGACCCGACTCGCCTGCGCCTGCTCGCCGCGCTCTCTGCCGGAGAGTTGTGCGTCTGTGATCTGGCGGCAGCGACGGGGATCAACCGCACGCGGGTTTCGCACCAGTTGCGCATCCTGCGTGAGGGGCGGCTGGTGCGATCCCGGCGTGAAGGGCGGGTCATTTTCTACAACCTGGACGATGACCACGTGCACGACCTGCTGGCCATGGGTATCGCACACGCGCGCGAGGGACAGGAAGGCGGTGGCTCTTGACAGAGCCGGCAGCGGCAAACAGCCTGTCCAGTGTGACGCTCCCGGTTCAGGGGCTCGATTGTGCGGTGTGTGCTGAGTCGCTGGCCGCCGGGCTGCGGAATACCCCCGGCGTGCAGGACGCCTCGGTCAACTTTGGTGCCGGCACCGCACGCATTTCTTTTGACACCACCACCAGTCGCAGCACCATGGTCGAGCGAATTGCCGTACTGGGCTACAGCGTGCCATTGGCCGCCCAGGGGACCGCGCTGCGCTTTCGCGTGCGCGGCATGGATTGCGCTGACTGCGCAGTCTCCCTCCAGAAGGCGGTCGCGGGTCTGCCAGGGGTTGACGATGCCCGGGTGAACTTTGGCGCCGCCACCCTCACCGTGACTCCAGCCGTGGCCAGGCCGGTAGCGTCGGTGGATGTCGCGGTCACCGCCGACCGCGCGGGCTTCGCGGTTACGCTGGAGGAAGGTACGCATCCTGCGCTGCTGGACCAGGTCGCCTGGTGGCAAGACGCACGGCTGCGCTGGGTGTTGCTCGCGTCTGTCCTCTGGATCCTGGGCATGTCGCTACAGCTCGCGCACGTGAGCACCGTTCCGGATCTGGCCTTCGGCGCGGCGATTCTCCTGGCCGGATGGCCGTTCGCGCGGGCCGCGCTGCAATCCCTGCGCGCACGTCGCCTGGACATGAATGTGCTGATGACCGCTTCGGCTATCGGGGCGGCGCTGCTGGGTGAATGGGGCGAAGGTGCGGCGGTTATCGTGCTCTTCGCGATTGGTGGTGCGTTGCAGGAACGCACCCTGGAGCGAACGCGCGGCGCCATCCGCGGCCTGATGGCCTTCGCCCCGGCAACTGCCTCTCGCCTCGATGCAAGCGGGCAGGAAGCTGCGGTTCCCGTTGATGCCCTGCGCGTGGGCGACCTCGTGCGGGTGCGCCCCGGTGAGCGCCTGCCGGCTGACAGCGTGGTTGTGGAAGGCGTCAGCGCCGTCGACCAGAGCCCAATCACGGGCGAATCGATCCCGGTGGACAAGGGCATTGGGGATGCCTGTTTCGCCGGGACGATGAATGGGTCAGGGGCCTTGCTCCTGCGGGTTTCCCGCGCGGCCAGCGATTCGACGCTGGCGCGCATTATTACGCTGGTGGAAGAGGCCCAGGGCAGCAAGGCGCACAAGCAGCAACTGGTCGATCGGTTCGCCGCCGTCTACACGCCGCTGGTCATTCTCGGCGCGGTGCTGCTGGCCGTCGCCGGCTCCCGGATCACGCAGGACACCAGCACTTGGGTCTACCGCGCGCTGGCGCTCCTGGTGATTGCCTGCCCCTGTGCCCTGGTGATCTCGACACCGGTCTCCATTGTGTCCGCTATCGGGGCGGCGACACGGCGCGGCATCCTGATCAAGGGAGGCGCCGCGCTGGAGGCCGCCGGCTCCGCGCAGGTCGTCGCACTGGACAAGACCGGCACGCTCACGGCTGGACGGCCGGTCGTGACCGAGGTCGTCAGCTTGTCTCCTGAGGTTGACACCGACGCGCTCCTGGGCCTTGCCGCCTCGGTGGAGGTCCTCTCCGAGCACCCACTGGCTCGCGCTGTTGTTGCGCATGCCAACGTGGTCGGAGGTGCACTGATCCCGGCACAGCGATTCCAGGCCGTGCCCGGCAAGGGCGCCTATGCCTCCGTTGCCGGTGTCGAGGTCGCGGTTGGAAGCGCGCGCCTGGCACACGAGCTTGACCTGGCAGGGGATGCGGGTGAACCAGGGCCCTTGATCCGGGAAATGCAGCGCATGGCGGCCGGAGGGGCTACGGCGCTCTTCGTCGCGCGCCATGGGGACGGTCGCTGGCAGCCGCTCGGCGTCATCGCGGTAGCTGATGAGGTGCGCCCACACGCGGCTGCCGCAATCCAGCGCCTGCGCGACGCTGGTATCCAGCGCGTGGTCGTGCTGACTGGCGACACACGTGCCAGCGGCGAGATGGTTGCCCGCGCTGTGGGCGCGGATGCGGCACTGGCGGAACTGTTGCCACAGGACAAGGCGGCAGCCGTAGTCACTCTCCGGGAACGCTACGGTCCGGTTGTGATGGTCGGCGACGGGGTGAATGATGCCCCGGCGCTGGCAGCCGCGGATGTGGGCGTGGCCATGGGCGCGGCGGGCACTGACGTCGCGCTGGAGACCGCCCATATCGCCCTCATGGGTGATGACCTCAATGGTCTTGCAGACGCCTTGATCCTCTCCCGGCGCACGGGTCGCGTGATCAAGCAGAACGTGACCTTTTCATTCCTCATCAAGCTGCTTGCACTCGTGCTGGCTGTCTTCGGATTTGTCAGCCTCTGGATCGCGGTCCTTGCCGATGTCGGCGCATCCCTGATCGTCACGGCGAATGGCCTGCGCCTCAGCCGGGGTGAGCGGCGATAAGGGACCCCTCAGCGTCGCTTCCGCAGTCGAGCGGCTCGACAAACTCGAGACACGACCTGAGAGCAGGCGTTATGCCGGTGGGCCCTCACAGCCCACACCGTCGCCGTTGCCATCGAAGTGATGCGGATCGGGCGGCAGGACCCTGACGTGGTCATATGGGATGTCCGCGCACGAGAGGTCTGGAGGGAAGGGCGGGATGCAGACGTCCGGGTACGCCGGGTCACAGCCAGGACGATTGTCTGCCGTGATGGCCGCGGGGCCGCTGGCTAACGCGGTCGACGCGGGTGCGGGCGTGGGGCGCGGCACGCTGGACTGCGACGTGCCGGATGCTGCCCGGTACGGCAGGTCGCAGGCGGCCCAGAGGCCAAGCTGGTAATCCTGGGCGAAAGCCTCGGCGTCCAGTAGTTCCTCCAGGTAGAGGTCGTTCGGCGTGTTGCGGTAGCGCTCCGCGAAGCCAGCGCGCAGCATTGCCTCATTGAGCAGGTAGACCTGACCCGTGCCAAAGTCCGCCCAGACCCAGCGCAACAGGCGTCCATACTGATCCCGGTCCTCGATGTCCCGTTCGATCCAGATCTCGCCACCCACGTTCAGCAGCGCCTTCAGGAACCGCGATGCCTCTGGGCCAAAGCACTCCTCCTGCTGGTAGCCGCCGCCTACCTCGTGCGTGTCGATGCCAACGAGGCGTACGCGTTCATGCCGGTTGTTCAACCAGACCTCGATGGTGTCGCCGTCATTGACGTTGATCAAATCGACGGCTTCGGCGTCCGCCGGGATGTCAGTTGTCCAGGTGGCTGGCGCGATGCCATCTGGCAGGGCATCACATGCGACGCCATCGCCATCCGGGTCGAGCGCGCGTTCCTCGCCTGGGTTGTCGTCGTAGACGGTCTGCGCCCAGACCCAACTGTTGAAGTTGTCGCACGTGTCCGGGGCCGCGACGGCGTCTGCCTGGCGCACGAGTGAGGCCAAAAGCGCCAATCCGGCAATGACGCAGATCAGGAGCGTACGGGTGAGAACGATCATGTGTCTCGCTCGCGTTCACGGTCATGGATGTCCCAGAGGCGCTGCAACCAGTCTGGCACAGTAGCGTCGGGGCGCACGTCATCGCGCGGCGTGTACCCCTTGATATCAAGAATCGGCGTGCCAGGCCAGGCGTCGATGCCAGTTACCCAGAGGGTCGCCCCGTCACGTCGCAGGAGGCGGGGCGTGCTGAGGCCAATGGGATTCGGTCGCCGCGGCGTGCGTGTGGCGAGCGCGCCAACTTCGGGCATCTGCGCCCGCCCTTCTGGCCGGAGCCGGTTCCCCTGGCGAGGGCGCTCCGCCCGGTCCAGCCAGCAGACAACGATAAGGTGGCTGTACTCCTCCAGACCTTCCAGCGCATCCGCCCAGCGTGGCAGGATCTGGAGCGCCGTCTCAACACCGGGATCGTAGTAGTCGTCGCGGTCCAGGGTCTCCAGACCAGGACGGGCAACGCTGCCGATGGCCTGCACGCGAAACCAGCGAGTTTGGGCTGACAGATCGTGGTTCGCCATTGGTTAGCCGTGCACCACGGGTGCTGGCGGCGCGGAGGCGTGCAGAATCGTCAGGGAGCCAGCGGCGACAGGCGGTGTTTCGAGTACGCCCGACGCGTCCTGTTTGCGCCGAACGCGGACCTCTACAGGGACATCACCGGCCGTCGCAAACTGCAGCGTGAGCGGAAATACCTGGCCTTGCACGAGGCTTTGCCGGAGGCCAGTCAGCATCAGGTGCATGGCTCCAGGCTCCAGGCTGATGACGGACTCTGCCGGAATGACGATGTCGCTGACTTCGTGCATCACGCGTTGCCCGTGATCGAGGCGCGTCGCGTGCAGTGCGATCTCCTCCGCAATAGCTGAGGTGGCTCCGAGGAGCCGGTCCGGAGCCACCCCTGAGTTCTGGATGAGGACCGACACCGGTACGCCACCCTGGACGTCTTCCGAGGCTGGAAGCGGCGTTGCCTGCGCCGCAGTTGTCGGAGGCGCCACGCGCAGCAGCAGCGCGGCGGCACCGAGCAGCGTCCGGCGCGGCAACCTGCTCATGAGGCGGCGTGGGCCGCCGTTTCCTTCGCGCGAAGTTGGCCGCAGGCCGCATCGATATCCAGGCCGCGTGAGTAGCGGACCGTGGTCGGGATCCCGGCATCGCGCAAGATGCCAGCAAAGCGCTCGATGCCAGCCGGATCGGGGCGTTCGTAGGGGAGCACATCTACGGGATTGAGCGGAATGATGTTCACGTGGCAGAGCCGTCCCCGAAGCAGATCCGCCAGCTTCCGCGCGGTTTCGTCGCTGTCGTTTATGCCGCGCATCAGGGCGTACTCGAAGGAGACACGACGTCCGGTGCGCTCGATGTACTGGTCGATGGTTTCCATAAGCATGGCGATGGGGTAGCGCCGGTTGATGGGCACCAGTGCCGAGCGCTGCTCGTCTTCTGGCGCGTGCAGGGAAACCGCCAGGTTGACCGGCAAGTCTTCCTGCGCGAGCGCCGCGATGCGCGGCACGATGCCCGAGGTGGAAACCGTGATGCGGCGCGCCCCAAGGTTCAGCCCGTCCGGATCGTGGACGATGCGGATGAACTTCATGGTCTCCGCGTAGTTCTGCAGTGGTTCACCCATGCCCATCATCACGATATTCGTCAGGGCGCGTCCGCGCTCGCGGGCCTCGCGGGTAGCACCCACGACCTGGGCCACAATCTCCCCGGCGCTCAGGTTGCGGGCAAGGCCCATGAGTCCCGTGGCGCAAAACGAACAGCCGACAGCGCAGCCCACCTGGCAGGAGACACAGACGGTCGCCCGGTCCGGGTAGAGCATGAGCACCGTTTCCAGCAGTTCGCCGTCCCGCGTGCGATAGAGTGTCTTGATCGTTTCGCCGTCATCGGCGGTGACCGTGCGCACGGGCTCCAGAGCATCCATGGGTGCGGCAGACTCGAGTTCATCGCGTAGCCCGGCCGGAACGTTCCGCATGGCGGCGTAGTCTCTCGCCAGTTGGCGGTACGCCCAGTTCCAGACCTGGCGGGCACGGTACGCGGGGTGCCCGAGATCGGTCACCCGGTTTTCCAGCTCAGCCAGGGTCAGGTCATAGAGACCGCGTGGGCGGGAACGCCGTAACGCAACGGGCTGCACCGGCGCCTGAACGGAAGTGTTCGTATCGGAATCGGATGTGGGGGAAGTGTCGAGCATCATCACTGGTGAAGCGTAGCATCGGGACAGGCGGGAAAGTGCCGTAAAATGACGGCATCGTGTCATGTGGGATACGCTGAACTGCGGCCCAACGAAAGGACATGGCGATGACAACACACGCTTCTGACCAGGCTCCACGGCGAAGGCGGCTCTTCGCGCAGGCCGATACACCAGAATCGCCGCAGGGTGGTATCGCCAATCCCATGACGTTTCTCTTGCTGGCGATCCTGGCCGCGTTCTTCTGGTGGAGCATGCGGCGAAGGAGGATGCAAGAGGAACGCTTCCGCGAGCAGCGGCGCCAGGAGACGGTGACGCACGCTGAGGAGTCCGCTCGCAACATCGCGCACATCATGCGCCAGGCGCCAACGCGCGCCAGCGCCGAGGCTGCTGCGGCCGAGGGGCTGGCGGCAGCAGCGCGCGTGCCTGAGCAGCCTGTGACCGCGATGCCCGAGCCCGGGCCGGACCTGACCAGCGACAACGGCACTGCCGAAATCGAGATTGCCGAGCGTGAGATGCTGGGCGGCCGCGAAGCTGCCGCTGCCCGTGCCGAGCGTGCCGCCGAATCGGAAGCTGCGGATGCAGCCCGCCGCGCTGACCTGGAAGGCCCATCTGAGGAGCGCCGCATTGAGGCTGGTCTCGCAGCGGCAGCCGAGGCTGCGGCCGACACGGTTGACATCCAGCGAGTGGAGATCATTGACCCGCTTGATGCAAGCGAGGAGCAGGCAGCGCTTGTCGATCCGATCGACGCCGCGGACATCGTCCCGGCCGAGGTCGATCTCGTTAAGGAAGATGCGCCTCTCGACCCTGACGAAGCGTCCCGCGTCGCACTGCGCGCCGGATTGGCGGCCCTGGAGGCAGAAGCTGCTGTGAATGTGCCGTTCGGAGCGGTTGCCGGAGACGGCTCACTCACCTGCCCGGCGGACTATCCCATCAAGGGGAATCGGCAATCCCTGATCTATCACGAGCCGGGGCAGTCCTCTTACGCCGCCACCATTCCCGAGTTTTGCTTTGCATCTGGTGAGGCAGCAGAGGCCGCTGGCTACCGGCAGTCGCGCGCCCGAGGTGGGAGCAAACACGAGTAGCGGCCAGCGATCCCGCACATCGTAAAGGAGCGAGACCGTGCCTCAATGGTTGATCTGGGTCATCCTGGTTATTGTCGCCATCGCGATCATCTGGTTCTTCTGGAACCGCAGCCAGGAGAGCAAGGCCGCTGCCGAGCGGGCTGAGTCGGAACGGCGACGAGCGGCTTCGGCCGCGGCGGCACGCACCCCGGCAGCAACTCCACGAGCAGCCGCCCCGGCGCCTCCGGCCGAACCTCGCGCTGAGCGGGTCGAAGCACGGCTGCAGGACGCCGCTGATGCGGCAATGGGCACGGAGTTGCCTGAGGAGACAGCCCGCATCAAGGCGGCGGCCGCGGATCTCGCCGAGGCCCGGCGTGAGGCGGAAGCGGCAGCGGATCGCCTCTCAGCGCAGGCTGGTGCGGCGCTGGAAGAGGTGCGGCAGGCCGGCGACCAACTCAACAATCCGGAAGAGCCGATTGAGGTCGAGACCGTGCTGATCGAGGAGCGTCGCAACGTCGCCAACCTCGCGGCCCGGGAGGCCCCCGCTGGCGGCGGGGACCAGGTGCCGCCAGGGGCAGTGCGCGGTGATGGCGGGCGAGATTGCCCACCGGTATACCCGATCAAGGCCAACACGCACTCGATGCTCTATCACACCACGGCCTCGCGCAGCTACAACCGCACCACGCCAGAACTGTGCTTCACCACGACCAGCGCGGCGGAGGCAGCCGGCTTCTCCCCGGCTCAAGACTGACGATGCCAGGCGCCGGCGCCGGTCCCGATGTCGAAGTGAATCGCGACCTCGGGGGCGGCCTGGCGCTGCGTCGCTCTGGACCGGCAGATCGCGAGCGGATTGCCGCATTCCACGCCAACACACTCCTCGGCCCGGACGAGACTCCGCCCCTGGAGCGGCTGCAGTACTGGCTATTGGACATGCTGGGTGGCGAGCATCCCACCGGGACGCCCGGTGACTTCCTCTACGTTGAGGACGTTGCCTCCGGGCAAATCGTCTCGTCCGTGGGGCTCTTCTCGGTTACGTGGACCTTTGACGGAATCGAGATTCCGATTGGCCAGGCCGATGTCGTCAGTACCTCGCCACAGTTTCGCCGGCGCGGGCTGGTGGCGACGCAGTTCGCGGAGATTCATACCTGGAGTGAACGCCGGGGACACCTGATGCAGGTGGTCCCTGGTATCCCCTGGTACTACCGGCAGTTTGGGTATGAATACGCACTGAACCTGGAGGGAGGCCGGCTGGCGTACCTCGCGAACGTCCCTGAACTTCCCGAGGGCACGTCCGACCCGTTCACGCTCCGCCCGCTCACTGAAACAGATATCCCGTTCCTGATCGATCGCTACCGGCAGGCGTGCGCGCGATCACTGGTCGCTGTGCCGCGCGACGCCGCCTTCTGGCGCTTCGATGCGTTCGGCCGGCATGAGCAGAGCGGGCTCGCCAGCGAGCACTTTGTCATCGTGCCTGAAGGGCAGCCAAACGCACCCGTAGGGGCTGTGATCGTGGCACGGCGGCTGTGGGGAACGCAACTTGGGGTTCGTTTTCTGGAGGTCGCCCCGGGTACACCGATGGTTGCTGTAGCGCCATCGCTCCTGCGCGCGCTTGACGCGCTTGGTCCGCGAACGGCTGCTCGCACCGGAAAGCAGTATGACGCGATTTGCTTCGAACTTGGCGCGCAGCACCCACTCTTCGATGCATTCCCGCATGCCCTGCCGCGTGAGTTGAAGCCATATGCCTGGTACATCCGCATCCCGGACCTGCCGCGATTCCTGAATGCTGTTGCACCCGCCCTGGAGCGGCGACTGGCCGCATCTCCGGAAGCGGGATGGAGCGGGGACTTGCGTCTCAGTTTTTATCGCAGTGGGGTGAAGTTGCGCGTGGCAAGCGGGCGAGTCACAGCTGAGCCATGGCAGCCAGAACGTTCAGAGGATGGGGACGCCCTGTTCCCCGATCTCACGTTCCTGAAAGTGCTGCTGGGATACCGCTCGCTGGCCGACGTGCAGGATGCCTGGCCGGACTGCATTGTGGAGTCGCCGATGGCCCAGGCGCTCTTGCCGATCCTCTTCCCGCGGCGGCATTCGCACATCTGGGACCCGACCTGAATCGTCAACTGGCGCAGCGTGATAGACTGAGTGTCGCTTTTGCGAACGCAATGCTTTCTGGCGCCATAGCCAAGCGGTAAGGCACGGGTCTGCAAAACCCTGATCGGCGGTTCGAATCCGCCTGGCGCCTCCTGGCCTCCTTGCGGCATCCCACCGGGGTGCCGCTTTTGCGTTTCCCGGAGGTGCATGCTCATGGCGAACCCGGTCGATCCGCCCCTGGGGGAGATCCTTGCCTCTGAGCGGGGCTTTGATGGCGCCTGGATCCACGTTCGTGTGGATAAAGTCCGGCTGCCAAGCGGTCGCATTGCCACCCGCGAGGTGGTGGAGCACCCTGGCGCGGTCGCCATCGTGGCCATTACACGTGGCGGCGAGGTCTTGTTGCTGCGCCAGGCGCACCATCCGATCCAGCGGGTGCTGTTGGGGCTGCCGGCAGGCACGATGGAGCCGGGAGAATCTCCAGAGGCGTGCGCCCGCCGCGAACTGACCGAGGAGACTGGGTACGCGGCGGGGACGGTGACGCAGATTGCGTCGTACTTCACGTCGCCGGGCTACACCAGTGAGCAGTTGACCATCTTCCTCGCGGAGGACTGCACCTTCGTTGCCGGGGACATCGACCCGGACGAGTTGATCGCGGTCGTGCCCACTCCCGTGAGCGAGATTCCGCCCATGGTTACGCCTGGCCCGGAACAAGTGCAGGACGCCAAGACGCTGATCGGGCTCCTGCTGCTCTGCCAGTTGCGCGGGCTACGGTAACAATGCCAACGTGTCGTTGCCTCGATGGCATGGCCGCTTCCCGCGTGAAAACCTGAAAAATGACGGTATCCAGTGGTCCCGGTGCCCAGGTCTGCGGGACTGCTGGCGCTGCGGCCGCAACGAGACCCGTTATTGTGCCCCTTCATCGTTCGGGTCAGGCTCCTCACTGTGCCAAACTGTCCGTTGCCTTTCCCACCTTTGGGCCATAGCATGGGGAGCAGGTTCGTTGCTGCTTGTGCTCGGACAGGGAAACGAGGCAGGCGCCCCCGCAAGTAACGGCCACCAGGGGAGATGGGTTGGCGCGATGCCGACTGGATGCCGTGGTCAGTGAGTGGATGGCTCCGACCACGATGGACGCATCCGGCTCGCGCCCATACAGCGGGGAGGGATGGTCCGTGCTAGCACGGCGAGTGCTGTTGGTCGACGATCATCCGGTGTTTCGGACCGGTCTGCGACGGGTGCTGGAAGCAACCGGGCGCTACGAGATCGTCGGTGAGGCGGGCAATGCGCACGAGGCCATTCGGGCAGCGGAGGAGACGCGCCCGGGTCTGATTCTGTTAGACGTTCAATTACCGGGGATCACCGGGCTGCGCATCACGCGCATCCTGCGGCGCAAGCAAACGCGCGCACGCATAGTGGTGTTGAGCGTGCATTTGGACGACGACCGCATCATCGAGGCGGTGCGCGCTGGCGCGGTAGCCTTCCTGCAGAAGGACATTGGCGCAGAGGCGTTCCTGGGATCGCTGTCCCGTGTCTGCGCCGGCGAGAATCTCTTACGTTCGGAGATGCTGGCACGGCCAGAACTGGCGCGTCGCCTGCGGGCGGAGTTGCGACTCCCGAACGAAGTCGGCAGTGGCGACGGCCCGATGCCGCTTTCCACGCGGGAACTTGCTGTGCTCGATTGCGTAGCGCAGGGACTTTCCAACCGTGAGATCGCGGATGAACTCTTCGTTTCCGAGCAGACCGTGAAGAATCACATGACCTCGGTGCTGCGCAAGCTCAATGCGACAGACCGGGTGGGCGCGATTTTGCACGCCGTCCGGCAAGGCTGGATGGAGGTCACGCCGCCGAACGCGGCCCAGGGATCGCTGGGCCGCCACGGTGAAGAAATGGACGAGGCGCAGACCGCGTAGAGATGGGATGCAGCGTGACCCCTACTGGCGAGAATTGCCAGCAGGGGTCACGCTTTGTGCCCGCTATACTCCGGTCGGCAAGACCTTGAAGATCGCCTTTGTTGGGAGCACCGTCACTATGGACCTGATTCCTTCGGACACCCGTGTTTTCCTGTTTCACAGCGCCACGGCCTCACGCGACACCAGCGGCGCGATGGATGACGTCAACCAGTGGCTGAGCAAGGACCGCTCGGCGGGTCAGTACGCGAATCTGCGCGTGCGAGACATCAGCGTCACGCCAGACGGCGCGGGCGGGGTCTACACCATCGTGGTCTGCACGCTGGGCCGCGTGGCCGACACGGTGGTGGAAACCATCGTTGAGGCTGCCGAGTAGGGCAGTAACAGCTCATGCCCGCACGTGTCGCACTCCTGGCGGGCCCGACGAGCTATCGCGGTGATGCCTTTCTGGAAGCCGCGAGCCGGTTGGGCCTCGATGTTTTGCGCGTGGTGGATACACCCGCCGCGCTGGCATCTGGTACGCATGGAAGTTGGCTAGATCTCGATTTTGCGGCGCAGGACGCAGCGATTGCTGCCCTGTGCCGCGTTCATGCCCAGACGCCGCTGACCGCTGTGGTGGCGCTCGACGATAGCGCCACGATGCTGGCCGCCCATGTTGCGGCAGCATTGAACCTTCCCCACAACGACCCCAGGGCGGCGCTTGCGGCGCGGAACAAGTGGGTGATGCGGGAGGCGCTGGCCCAGGGTGGGGTGCCGGTGCCCTCCTACCGGCAGGTGGCACTGGACGATGATCCTGTGCCCGCCGCGCTGGAGATCGGCTTTCCGGTGGTCGTCAAGCCGATTACGCTCTCCGGCAGCCGTGGCGTGATACGCGCCAATGATGTGCCGGAACTGCAGTCAGCGTTTGCGCGGGCGCGGGAAATTGCCCGAGCGGCGGGATATGGGCCGGATGAGGGCCTGCTGCTGCTGGAGCGCTACTTGCCTGGCGTGGAGGTGGCGCTGGAAGGGCTCCTGACGGCTGGAAGCCTGCAAACGCTCGCCATGTTTGACAAGCCGGATCCGCTGGAAGGGCCCTACTTCGAAGAAACAATCTACGTCACGCCCTCACGCCTTGCACCGGAGGTGCAGGAGGCGATCTCCGCGCGCACGGCGGAAGCAGCGGCGGCGCTGGGGCTGCGCGAGGGCCCGGTCCACGCGGAATTGCGCATCAATGATGAGGGCGTCTGGCTGATCGAGATGGCCGGGCGGTCCATCGGTGGGTTGTGTTCAACCGTGCTGGAATTCGGCGCTGGCATCAGCCTGGAGGAGATCATCCTCCGCCACGCCGTGGGCGCGGCGCTGCCCACGGCGACCGGGATGGATCACGCGGCCGGCGTGATGATGATCCCGATTCCCCGGGGCGGCATATTGCGCGGCGTGAACGGCACAGAGGATGCGGCGGCCGTCCCTGGCGTGACCGGCGTCGACATTACGGCGCCGCTGCATCAGCCGCTGGTGCCGCTCCCCGAGGGCGCCAGCTACCTGGGCTTCATCTTCGCGCAGGGTAGTACGCCGGAAGATGTGGAGGCCGCACTGCGCACCGCTCACGCAGCGCTCAGTTTCCAGATCGGCCCGGCGATCGCGCTGCGCGTGGCGTAGCCGGGCGCACCCGACACAATGTTCGCTCAGCGCACTCCTGCCGGTGCGAGAGTCAAACCCAGGATCACCGCCAGGTCCTCCATCGTCTCCGCAATGGCTAATGGCCCGGCCGCTTCGAGTTCTCCCGGCCTGGCGTAGCCGTACCGCACAGAGATGGTCTCGATCCCGTGGTGGCGCGCCCCAAGAATGTCATGCTCGCGATCACCAATCATGATCGTGCGGCTGGGATCAATGGGCACAGGTAGCTCGGCAAGGACACGCGCGATGACGTCGGCCTTCGTGTGAACTGCCTGATCGGGGCTGGCGCCACCCATCACCGTGAAATGGTGTTCCAGCCCGAAGTGCTGCAGGATACGGTGCACATTAGGCTCGCGCTTGGTGGAGGCAACCACCAGCGTCGCGCCGGTGCCGCTTGCCGCCCGGAGGAGATCCGCCGTGAGCGGAAACGCCTCGTTCTCCAGCAGCCCGACCGTGTCGTAGCGCTCGCGGAACACCTGCGTCGCCGTGAGGATTTGCGCGTCGTCGAAGCCGAAAGCCTCCGTGAAGGAATCGCGCAACGGCGGCCCGATGAAGTGCGTCAGGTCGTCCAGGTTGTCGACAACGATCCCGCAGTGCGCCAGCGCGTGCTGCACGGAGCGGGTGATGCCAAGTTTGGAATCCGTCAGGGTGCCATCCAGATCGAAGATGATCAGGTCATATGGGTATCCGGTGTTGGTCACGTAGTAGCCCTCAACATCGCGCAAAGCACTCCGGAGGTGATACCCGCGTGGCGCGGATGCGACAAGGGCCGGATTGGCTCAGACCAGCCCCAGGCGCACGGCGCGCACGGCAGCGTCCCCTCGCGAGACAGCATCCAGTTTCTGCAGGATCTTGCTGACGTGCTTTGAGACCGTGCGCTCGCTGATGAACAGCGCGCCCGCGATGTCACGGTCGGTGGATCCGGCGACGATGAGGTGCAGGACTTCGCGTTCTCGCGGTGTCAGCCGCACATGGAGCCTGGAGACGTCATCGCCGGTTGCACATGACACTTGGCCAGCAGTGGCAAACGCTTCCTCCACGACCGGCGCGGGATTGCGGCGGCCGGTCTCCCACTCAGCCAGGAATGCGGCCCTGCCAAGACTATTGGAAGCAAGCGACTCCGCTTGATCCAGGGTGCCCTGGAAGTTGGGAGCACTGGCAAGGCCGGCTCGCGTTGCCAGCGCAACGACCGCACCCAGGCGGCGTGACGCGCGGATGGACCGACCTTCCAGTGCGTCGGTCAGTGCCAGACCTGCAAGGGGTGCAATGTGCGCCCAACTCACCAGAGATTGGTGGCACAAGTTCAACGCTTCATGCAGGAGTTCCCGTGCAGCCTCGATCCGATCATCTCTCAGGAGCCAACCGGCGGCGTCACCCAGCACGATGATGAGCAATGTTGCGGACTCTGTTTTCCGCAATCCGTCAATGCTCTGCAGAAAGTAGCGAGAACCGAGGTCGGGATCACCCGTGAGATACGAGACAAACCCCCGGTGCGACAGCGCATAGGCGGCTATGGCACGCTCACTGTCAGTTCTCGGCTGGACCATGAGCTGAAGCGCCTGGTCGAACTCCTGTACTGCCTGCTGCAGGTCACCGGCGAAGATGGAGGACAACGCACAGTGCCAATACATTTCGCCGATGAGCCAGCGATCATCAATGGACTGGGCAAGCACCCTGGATTCTGCGGCGAGAGCTGCGCTCGTCTGGTGATCGCCGCCGAGGTTGGCCAGTGCGCACGCCGAGCGCAGCCCCCGGGCGCGAACGCCTGGCGACCCCTGGCCGGGAAGGGCAAGGGCTGTGCCGAATAGCCGGCGTCCTTCAGCAATTGCTCGCCAGCTCCAGTAGCCCCACATAGCCGCCAGGATACGGAGCGCGCTCTCGACATCGTCGCGAAGACACCAGGAAATGGCCTCGCGCAGGTTGCTGGCCTCAGCGTCAAGCACATCAAACCAGAAGCTCTCTTGCGGACCCAGCAATTCTGGTTCGATGCGTTCGGCCAGGTCCCGGTAATAGTTGGCATGTGCAGCCTGGGCAGGGGCGAATTCTCCGGTTGCTTGCAGTTGCTCCAGGGCGAATTCGCGGATGGTCTCCAACATGCCGAATCGCTGGAACTCCCCAACAGCCACGGCGCGAAAAAGCAGGTGCTTGTCGCAGAGTGATGCCACGAGACGCAGTGTCGAAGACGGCACGCTCAGTACGGTCTCTTCGCCCAGGAACATTGCCGCTTCAAGCGAGAAGCCGCCGCGAAAGACGGAGAAACGCCGCAAAAGGGCGGATTCCTCCGGGGGCAGCCGATCGTAGGACCACGCAATCGCATCACGCATCGTGTGAAAGCGAGCGGGCTGGTCGACTGGGCCGCCTGTCAGCAACGGAAGTCGCTCGTTCAGTTGAGCAAGGAGCGCCACCGGCGAAAAAACGCGAATCCAGGCTGCCGCGAGTTCGATTGCCAGGGGCAACCCGTCAACGTGGCGGCAGATCTCGCCGATAGTGCGCAACTGCGATGGCCCCGGGGCAAACTCGGGCACGACCGCTCTGGCTCGAGTGACAAAGAGTTGAACTGCGTCTGTCCCCCCAACCTTCTCCATCGGGTCAGCCTGGTCAGGTGTCCCAAGTGGCCCGATCCCCACTCGCTGCTCGAAACCCAAACGGAGCGGCTCGCGGCTCGTGGTCAGCACGCAGACCCCGGGGCACTCCTGGACCAGCCGCGAGACCACGTTCTGGAGGTCGGGACCCATGAGGTGCTCAAGATTGTCCAGGACCAGCAACAGGCGCTCGCTCGCCAGGGCGGTCAGGACCGACTCCAACATGGGCCGATCTGGTTCACCGCGAATACGGAGCGTGCTGGCGACGGCGTCTGCGACCTGCTTTGGTTCGCTCAGTCCGGAAAGCGCGACAAAGGTCACGCCATCGGGAAAATCTCCTGCTGCGCGCTCGGCGGCAACAACGGCCAGGCGTGTCTTGCCGACACCGCCAGGGCCCAGGACCGAGATGAGCCGTTTCTCAGGATCGAGCAGAAAGCCGCGCAGTACCGCCAGGTCGGAGCAACGGCCTACGAAGGTGGTCTGCACACCCGGAAACCCGCACAGGGGCGAGTCCCCATGTGCGTGGGGGCGCGCCTCTATCTCTCTCGGACCCTTGGGCAGAATGAAGGGAACTGGTTTGTGCGGAGCTTTCGATACCACAAACTGCGCCCTGGTTGCGTTCGGATCGACCTCTGGCCGAAGAATGCCGGTAGTGTAAGGCAGTGTCTAATACGACACGAGTGAGCGGCTATCGTGGGCCCGGCTCAGGAGCGGGCGCAGGGGCCGCGAGCAGCGCGGCCTGGGTGCGATCAGTCAGGTTCAGGTTTGGCGACTGCACATAGAACACTTCATTGCCTTGCAGGAGGAGGCGTGCAGCGACGTCGTCCGTGACGAGCGCGATATCGTCCGCACTCTCGCCATTGAAGATGCCTTCCCAGCGGCCCTCCTCGTAGCGGGCAAGCGCCGCGGCGAAGGAGCGAGCGTCCTGCTCGGTATCCCAGGCGGTGCGCCAGACCAGCGCCTCCTGGCCGTCGGCGCTCGCCCAGAGCGCGTACCGGTCGCCATCCCAGCCGGCGGCAGCGTTCTGCGCGGGATCGGGGATGGCGTACTGGCCCGTAACCCCGCTGAACCCGCCGCCTGGAGGAAGATTGGCCAGGAGCAGCGCGATTTGCAGTTCACCCAGTGTGTTCTGGTGCACTTCACTCCACCCAGCACCCAGGGCTTCGGAGGGTGACGGCAACGTCAAGGTGACCGGATTGTCGCGATCCAGGTACTTCTCCGGGTGCAGGATTTGCTCTGTGGAGGCAGGCATGTCCAGGTAGGCGGCGTCAACCGCGTCCCAACCGCCCTCCTGGTAGAGTAGTTCGACAAAGGGTTGACCGGAGATGTACGGAAAGACGAGCGTGACCACCATCGCGGCCGGGGCGGAGTCCAGTTCTGTGCTGTCGGTTTGCGCCTCACGTAGCAAATCGAACGCCAGTTCCGGATGCTGCTCCAGGTAGAAGGTGGACGTAACCACCGCGTCGCCCTCATAGAGGGCGGCCCTGGCAAGGGATTCGTCGTCGTTGTCGCTGGAGGTCTCCTCCATCAGGTCTTCCGGGTCGAGGTAGGCATCCTGGAGCGCGTGCACCACCTCATGCGCATAGTAGTAGGCCTCCGCGCTGAAATCGCCGTCCGCGACCACGATCATCTCATCGGTCAAGGGATCGTAGAACCCGGCGACCTGCTCCCCGAGGAGGCGAAGCGTCAGATCGAGCAGGTCGCTGCCCTCCGGAATGAGCCCCAGCGCGGTCAGCGCGCGCGTTGCGCCCTCCAGTTCGGCGGGATCCAGTTCCTCCGAGATCATGGCTGGCAGGCGCTGGACCAGTTCGTCCCGTGACAGCACCACATCGTCGATGCCTGGCAGTGCCTCCAGGTCGCGGATTTCCGCGGTTTCGGCGGCAATTCCGGCGAGTTGCCGTTCCAGACCCGCCGGTGGAACCGGTGTGGCGTCCTGTGCCCAGGCAACGGGGGCGGTAGTGGCGGCGAGGAGGAGAGCAACCAGCGCGGCTCGAGTCGACGTGGAGAGGCGATGCGTCATGCACGGTCCTGTGTGCGTTGCCACACGACGACCGGACCCTCGTCCGGGTCATCCTCTGTAGCATCTGTCCGGTACAGGCCAGCATACGCGGCGACCCGCTCCGACGCGACGTTGTGGGGCGAGATCGTGGCCTGGATACCCATTACGCCCGGTTGGGTCAGCGCCCAATCGGCGAGTGCTCGGGCGGCCTCCGAGGCATAGCGCAGACGCTGAAACGCCGGGAAGATGCTGTAACCCATCGTGACGAACCCGCGCTCGTCCGGAGGACCGGTAAATCCACCCATGCCGACGATGTCCCGCGTGTCCACGGTGATGTAGGCGCGAGCGCCCCAGGCGGCGCTCGCGGGACCAGCGGCGGCAATCTCCAGGAAGAAGTCCAACGCATCGGTCATGAGTGGCGGCACGAGTTCGGGCGACGGGAACTTGCCGTTCAGGGCGCGTTCAGCCGCCGCCCGGTCGCCTTGTATCAGCGCGGCCAGCGCCTCTGCGGTGAGCGGAACAAGGTGGAGGCGCTGGCTGCCGATAATGGTCACGAGATGCGGTTAACACCGTTGGTGAACACCTTGACGGTGTAGAGCGAGGTGGTGCCGCAGATGTAGAGCTGGTTCAGCCGCTCGCCGCCGAACTCGACGTTTGCCACGACCTCCGGCACCAGGACCTTGCCGATCAGGGTGCCATCGGGATCGTAGACGTGGACGCCGTCGAAGGCGCTCGCCCATAGGCGGCCCTCGACATCGATGCGGAAGCCGTCAAAGAAGCCATCGCCGCATCCAGCAAAGACTTCGCCACCGGAAACGCTCTTGCCGTCCTCGTTGACGGTGAAGCGGCGGATGTGTCGCGGACCATCGGCGGCGTGGGTTGCGCCAGTGTCCGCGACGTAGAGCAGGCTCTCATCAGGTGAGAAGGCGAGACCGTTCGGGCGGATCATGTCGGTGATGACGGCGGTCAGGTCACCGGTCGCTTCGTCATAGCGATAGACGTAGCAGCCTTCCAGGTCAGCAGGTTGCTTGTCGCCCTCGTAATCGGAATCGATACCGTACGAAGGATCGGTGAACCAGATGGTGTTGTCCGACTTCACGACCACATCATTGGGGCTATTCAGGCGCTTACCCTGGTAGCTATCCACGAGCGTGGTTACCGTGCCGTCGAACTCAATGCGGCTGACGCGGCGGCCACTATGCTCGCAGCTCAGTAGACGGCCCTGGCGGTCAACGGTATTCCCGTTCGTGTTGCCCACGTTCGTGCGGAACACGCTCACCGTGTTGTCCGCCGTATCCAGGCGCAACTGGCGGTTGTTCGGGATATCGCTCCAGATGACCGATTTCCAGGCTGGCGACCATGCCGGTCCCTCCGCCCAGGCATACCCTTCGGCGAGTTTGTAGACGCGCGCGTTGGGGTTGATGCACGCCTTGAACCGGTCATCGATGTACTCAAACTCGTGCGCAGCCACGGCTTCTCCTTGCCACTCCAAGCTCAATGTCACGGCCGATACGGTATCACGCGCCAAGGGGGCGTCGCCGGTAGCATTTCGTGGTGCGAGGGTTCGTGAGCTCGCGCGAAGACTGGTTCCAGTTTTCGACGATGTCGCTGCAAGGGTAACCCCGCGGACTCACAAACTGAGCGAACTGGACAACAGGGCCGCACCCCGGTGGCGCTGCCCTGCTGCCGTGTGCTGTCACTTGCTTTCGGTTTAATTCGTCAACTAGTGAAGCGGTGCGCGTCATCGCCGAAGAGGAGACAACTCATGACAGCAGCAACTGGCGAGGCGTTCGTTGTGCCGCTGGCTGCACCCGGGGCATCGTTGGAGCGGGTCGGCGGGAAAGGTGCCGCGCTGGCCAACCTGGCGGCGGCGGGCTTCCCGGTGCCGCCGGGTTTCCAGATCACAACGGCGGCCTATCGCTCGTTTGTTGCGGAAAACGCGTTGCAATCCACCATTGCCACCGCTTTACGCGGTCTCACGCCGGATGACCCCGCGTCGCTGCCGCACGCATCAGACACGATCCGGGATGCGTTTCTGGCCGGAGTGATCCCCGACGTGATCGCGGCGGAGATTGCCACCGCTTACGCCACCCTGGGAGAGCGGGCGGTCGCGGTTCGCTCTTCCGCCACCGCCGAGGACTTGCCAGGGCTGTCCTTCGCCGGGCAGCAGGAGACGCTGCTCAACGTGCGAGGTGGCGAGGCGGTGCGCGATGCCGTGCGCCGCTGCTGGGCATCCCTGTGGACAGCCCGCGCCATTGGCTACCGGCGGCAGATGAACGTGCCGGCGGACGACGTGGCGATGGCCGTGGTCGTGCAGCAGATGGTCCCGGCGGAGATGGCTGGTGTCCTTTTCACCGCCAATCCCACCACCGGAGCTCGCGGCGAGCTGGTGGTCGAGGCGGTGCCGGGCCTGGGCGAAGCGCTGGTGAGCGGCGAGGTCACGCCAGAGTCGTACCTGATCGACCGCGAGCGCCTGGAGGCAACGGCATCAGCCATGGCCGAGTACGAAGGGCGGCTGCTGACGCCCGCCGTACTGCGTGACCTGGCGCAGCTTGGGCTGCGTGTTGAGCGCCATTTCAGCGGCGTGCCGCAGGACATCGAGTGGGCCATTGCCGGCAGCGTGATCTGGCTGCTACAGGCGCGGCCGATCACGAATCTGCCCGCCGCCCCGCTGGCTGACGTGCGTTGGGAATCGCCACGGCCCGGCGCCACCTGGGTGCGGCGCCAGGTCGTGGAGCACATGCCGGAGCCCCTCTCCACGCTCTTCGCCGATCTCTATCTCGACCAGGGGCTGCAGGAGTCAATTACGCGAATCGGCCAGTTGATGGGGCTGGGGGACGATTTCGCGGCCTTCGTCGACGGGCCGTTCTTCACCACGGTCAATGGATACGGCTACTCACGGGCCAACTTCAATGTCAACTGGAAGACGACGCTGCTCCTCCTGAAGTGGATGGTGCAGGGTCCAATCATGATCTTCCGGCAGGGCATCTCGCAGTGGCGCGAGACCGGGCTGCCGCAGTACCTGGCGGTGATCGCCCGCTGGCAGGAGGTTGATCCTGAGACCGCGTCTGATGAGGAGCTGCTGCGCGGTATCCGCGAGCTTGCGCTTGCCGACGCCATCTACTGGTTCTCGGCGGCACTCGTCATTGGCGCTGCCAAAGTGAGCGACGCGCTCCTCGAAGGGATACTGCCAAGGATTGCACCGGGCCATGACCTGCACAGCGGTCAGTTCCTGCGCGGGTTCTCGTCACCCATGCTGCAGGCGGAGGTCGATCTGGATGCTATCGCCCGGAGCATCCGTGCCTCAGATGAGTTGCGTGAGGTCGTCACGCAGACCCCCGCTGAGCGGTTGCTCGATGCACTGCCACAGACGCCAGTTGGGGAGGCGGTGCGTGACGGCCTGCGGGACTACTTTGCCCGGTACGGCCACCAGATCTATAACCTCGATTTCGTCGACCCGACCCTGGTTGAATCACCGCTGCCGGTGTTCCTCGCGCTGAAGGCGCTCATCCGCGAGCCGGGGCAAGCGGCGATGGCGCGACAACGCGCGGTGACGCGCGAGCGCGACCGGCTGACGGCGGAGGTGGCAGATACGCTCGATCCCCTCCGCCGCTTCGTGTTCACCCGTGTCGTGCACTGGGCGCAACACTTCGCTCCATACCGGGAGGACGCGCTCTTCTTTGTTGGTGCGGCCTGGCCGCTGCTGCGACGTTTCGCGCGGGGGTTGGGCGAGCGCCTGGCCCGGGCCGGCATGCTCGATGCCGAAGACGACGTCTATTTTCTGGACAGCAGTGAGTTGCAGCGGGCAATCACCGACCGGGCGGCGGGAGTGCCAAGGCGCGACCTCGCCGGGGTGGCCCGGGAGCGCCGGGACCTGCGCGAGGCGCGCAAGCGCCTGCACCCGCCTGCCGCGGTGCCGCCAGAGTCGGGCATGCGTGTCGGCAGAATCGATCTTTCCGACCGCGAGACGCAGCGGCGGAATGCCGCCGGAGCAACGACGCTGCGCGGGTTCGCGGTCAGCCCCGGCCGGGTCACGGCTCCGGCCAGCGTCATCCTTTCGCCGGATGATTTCGACCAGATGGAGCCGGGAACGATCCTCGTCTGCCCGACGACCACCCCAGCCTGGACGCCCCTGTTCGCGCAGACACGCGGCCTGGTCACCGACATCGGCGGCATCCTCGCCCACGGCTCAATCGTGGCGCGGGAGTTCGGAATCCCGGCGGTGATGGGGACCGGCAACGCGACCCAGCGCATTATCAGCGGCCAGCAGATCACGGTTGATGGCTCGGCGGGGACGGTCGAACTTGAGTTCGACCGTCCTGGCCCAGCGGGGCTGCCGCCGGCGTTAGCCGAGCCATCCATAACGTGATTAGCTGTTCGGGGCTGCCTGCACCGCCAGCCTTTCGTACTCGGCGATGTCAGCCTGAAAGCCCGTGAAACCGCCGCGCCAGAACTCCGGGTCGTGCAGGTCGATCCCGAAGCCGGCCGCGAGTTCGGTCGCCGTGCGCATCCCGGAGTCGGCGAGCAGCGCATCGAGCCGTGCGTAGAAGCCAGCAGGTTCGCGATCCTTCACGGCCAGCAGCCCGAGCGCGAAGAGGAGCCCGAAGGCGTAGGGATAGTTGTAGTAGGCGATGTCGCTGATGAAGTAGTGCGGCTTCGTCCAGCGGTAGATGGCGACCGTTGCGGGATCGACGGCGTCGCCGGTCACGCTCAGCCATGCCTCGCGGGTGACCTCCGTCAGTTCCGAGGGGGAGAGCTCGCGTTCGGCACGGGTGGCGAAGACCTGCTGCTCGACCAGGAAGCGCGCGTGGGTATCAAAGACTGTCGAGGAGAACGCGACCAGCCAGGAATCGAGGAGGGAGAGCACCTGTGCGCCAGTGGCCTCAGCGCGCGCGGCGCGCTGCGCCAGCGCCTCGCAGAAGGTACTTGCGGTCTCCGCCAGGGTCATGGGGAAGGCCAGCGGCGCCGGGAGGTCGTCTGGCGGGTTCTGCAGGGGCGTGCGCCCGGCCTGTGCGGCGACCGCACTGTGGTAGGAGTGACCCAACTCATGCGCCAGGGTGCTCATCTGGTCGTAGACGGGCAGATAGTTCATGAAGATGCGCGTCGCTTCGCCGCCCACGCCGATCGAGAAGCCGCCGCCATCCTTGCCCTGGCGCGGCTCGGCATCGATCCAGTTCTCGCGGAACGCGCGCTGCGCCAGGTCCGCCAGCGGCTGGTGTTCCGCCGCGAACGTCTCCAGGACGAACTCCTGCGCCCGGGCGTAGGGCCAGGCCATCGGCTCACCAACGGGCGCATCGAAGTCGTAGCCCGCCA
>JALYWD010000612.1 GCA_030852885.1 Chloroflexota bacterium
TGTCCCAGGCCAGGGCCAGCAGCACCAGGATGGCGAACGCGGTCGCGGCGAAGAGCACCTTCTCCATGCCGCTGGCAACCATTTTGCGCCCCGGCAGGTTGGACTTGGCTTCAGCCGTCTCCAGCGCCACCCCTGTTGGTTGCGCCACGCTGCGCGAGCTCACTCGTACACCTCCCGGAACTTGTTGACCACCCACTGACTGAGCAGGTTCAGCGCAAAGGTCATGCAGAAGAGCAGCAGGCCGACGGCAAAGAGCGAGAGATAGGCAGGCGAGCCCACCACCACATCGCCAGAAAACGCCTGCACGATAAACCCGGTCATGGTCTGCATCGGCTCGAGCGGGTTGGGGGAAAGCTGCGCCCTGGAGCCAGCCGCCAGGGCGACGATCATGGTTTCGCCGACGGCGCGGGACATGGCCAGGATTGAGGAAGCAATGATGCCGGACATGGCGGCCGGGACGACGATGCGGGTGGCCACTTCCAGCTTCGTGGCGCCCAGCGCATAGCCACCCTCGCGCAGGGCGCGCGGCACCGCCCGCATGGAATCCTCGCTCAGCGAAGCCACCAGCGGGATCGTCATGATGCCCACGGCAATACCTGCCGCCAGCGCGCTGAACGGGCCAATGCCGGAGAAGATCGGCTTCAGGACCTCCGGACGGATGAAGTTCACCGCGAAGAAGCCGAAGACGATGGTCGGAATGCCGGCCAGCATCTCCAGGGCCGGCTTGAGGATGTCTCGCACCTTGCGGGGCGCGTACTCGCTCAGGTAGATGGCGCTCATCAAGCCCAGGGGAATCGCCACAAGCATGGCGATCAGGGAGATCAGCAATGTGCCGCCAACCAGGGGCAGCACGCCGTACAGAGGGGTCTTGAAGAGCGCCGTCCAGGTTGTACCAAACAGGAAATCAGTAATCTTGACCGAGCTGAAAAACCGGGCTGCTTCCTGGACCAGCACCAGGATGATGCCGACGGTGGTCAGGAGCGAGATCGCCCCACAGGCCGCCAGGAGGAGCCCGATCACCGACTCGGACGTCGAGCGAGAGCGTTTACCAGAAAGATCCATCGCCGTCACAGGCGCCCGGCTCAAATCACCACTCGTAGTCATTGCCATGCGTCATACCTACCGAGGTGATGCATCCGTCTTCTCACCCTTACAAACAATCCGCAACGCGCCTGCGACCAGGTTGGCCTGGCCGCAGGCATCCAGTCATCTAGGAGGCAGGCGTGGCCATCACCTGCTGGCTATCAGGAGTGCCCTCACCGGCGACATCAGCCTCGAAGGCCTCCATGTCCGCGGTGTAGACCTCTTCGGGGGAGGCGACGTAGCCGACCTCAGGGGCCAGCACAGCCGCGTTCTGGAGATAGAAGCGCGTGAACTCCTGGACTTCCGGCCGGTCCAGTGCGGTGGCCGAGACGTAGAGGTACAGCGGGCGCGAAAGCGGAGCGTAGGTGCCGTCCTGAACGGACTCTGGCGACGGCGCCACGCACTCGCCGGTGTTGTTGTCCACGGCACCGGCGTTGAGCGTGTCCTTGTTGGCTTCGTAGTAGGCCAGGCCGAAGTAGCCAAGCGCATTCACGTCGCCGGCAACGCCAGAGACCAGGACGTTGTCATCCTCGCTCGGGTTGAAGTCCTCGCGGATGTCGTCTTCGCCCAGGATCGTCTCGACAAAGAAGTCGAAGGTGCCGGAGTCAGTACCCGGGCCGTACAGATTCACCGTGTCCGCCGGCCACTCCGGGTTCAGGTCAGCCCAGGTGGTGGCGGGATTTTCCTTCTGCCAGAGCTGCTTCAGTTGATCCACGGTCAGGCAGGTGGCCCAGGTGTTTTCCTTGTTGGTGACCACGGTCACGCCATCGTACGCCACCTCGAACTCGTACCAATCAACGCCGTTCGTGGCGCAGTTGGCGGCTTCCTCTTCCTTAATGCCGCGAGAGGCATTCTGCACGTCAATCTCGCCATTGCAGAAGCGCTCGAAACCACCGCCGGTGCCAGAGATATCGACGCTGATCTGTACGTCCGGCGCGGAGCCGATGAACTCCTCGGCCACGGCCTGCGTCAGCGGGCCAACCGTCGAGGAGCCGTCAGAGGTGATGCTGCCGGTCAGCGCGCTCAGGTCCGCGTCCTGTGCCAGGGCAGGAGAACCACCCAGCATCAGGCCACCAGCAAGCAACATCGCCGCGGCAGCGCCGCGGGTCCGTGCCCCAAATCCCAGATTCATCACTGTCGCACTCCCTTTCTGGAGAGGTTTCCAGCCGTCGAGCCCTCGCCCGCGACCGTCCGCAACACCGGGCGCCTCCCCGGAATCGCACATCGTCAAGCGACCGCTCCCGGGTCGTAAGCGACGGCGTCGTCGCGCTCGAGCACGAGTCGATATCCCGCGCCATACACCGTGCGGATCGCCACGCCACACACACCGGCATCCGCCAGCTTGCCGCGCAGCCACGAGACATGGACATCGACCGTGCGCTCATCCACGATCACGTCCTCACCCCAGGTGGCATCCAGGAGGGATTGGCGGTCGAAGACCCGGCCCGGTTCCATGGCCAGCGTGACCAGCAGCCCAAACTCCTTTGGCCGCAACCCAAGCTCCTCGTTCCCCGCCAGCACCCGCCGCCGGTCGATCTCGATCCGGAGGGAGCCCCGGTGCAGGACCAGCGGTGGCCGCGCGGCAGGCGTGGCGCTGCGGCGAGCACCAGCCCGTACCCGCGCGACCAGTTCTCGCAACACGAAGGGCTTGACGATATAGTCGTCCGCGCCGAGTTCCAGGCCGTCGACGCGGTCCTGTTCCTCGCCCCGCGCGGAGAGCATCAGGATGGGGGTGCGCGTTTCCTTGCGCAGGGCGCGCAGGACCTGCATGCCAGAAATGCCTGGCAGCATCACATCCAGCACGATCACGCCAAGACGTGGCAGCTCCTTGCGCGCCACCTCCAGGCCAGATTCGCCCGTCGCGGCCACATGGACTCGGAATCCCTCGCGGGAGAGGGCGTACGCCAGAGTCGAGCGCAGGACTGGATCATCTTCAACGATCAGGACATGCGCCTCTTCCGAGGCATCAGCCAGGGGCGGCGCTGGCGCCGCAAAGGGAGAAGTCCAGGCATCATTCATCACGCAGCAACGGTAAACCGGCGCGTGTTAACAGACGGAAATCGCTTTGTTAAATCCCGGAAAGCGTTTTCTGGCGCCGGCTACGGCAGTGGTGTTGCCACTGGGGTGGCAACGGGAGTTGCGACTGGCGTTGCCACGGGGATGGCCGGCAACGCCTCGCCCTGGAGCAGGGCTATCGCCGTGTCCAGTTGCAGGTCGCGCTCGATATCTGGAATGTACGGGATCTCGATGTCCGGCTTGATGCCGTCGTCCGGAATAGGCGTCTTGTTCGGCGTCAGCCACCGCGCAAAGGTAATCCTGGCGGACGAGCCGTCATCGAAGTCGTGGACTCGCTGCACCAGTCCCTTGCCAAATGTCGGTTCGCCCACAAGCGTGCCACGGTCGTAATCGCGGATCGCTCCAGAGACGATCTCGGCCGCGCTGGCCGTGCCACCGTCCGTCAGCACCACGAGCGGGGTGTTGAACGCCTCTTCACCGCCGCCCTCGATTGGCTCCGCCTCCAGGTCATCGTCCTGGTTCAGGTGCGCATCCTGATAGAGCGCGGGCCCCGCATCCGCCGGTACGAAGCGGCCAATCATCTCCTGCGCGCTGGTTACCCAGCCACCGCCATTACCCCGCAGGTCCAGGATGATGCCTGAGGCACCCTCCTCCTTCGCCTTCTTCAGCGCGGCGTCCAGCTCCTCGGTGGTGTTGTCCCCGAAAATGGCGACGGTGATATGGGCAATCGTGCCATCGGCCAGCGTTTCGTAGACCACGGCGGGGATGGTGATGGCCTCGCGAGTGACTTCCACGTCGAACGGCGCGGTTCCTTCACGCTCGATCGTCAGGGTCACGGAGGTCCCGGCCGGGCCGCGAATGAGCGACATTGCCGCGTCGTTCTCCAGGCCCTCCAGCTTCGTGCCGTCCGCGGCGACAATGACATCCCCGGGCCGCAACCCCGCGCGGTCGGCGGGCGACCCCGCAATTGGCGAGACAATGGTGAAGCGTCCTTCCGGATGCTCGACCCACACGCCGATGCCTTCGTATTCCCCGGCCAGCTCTTCGCGCAGGGGCGCGCCCTCGAGTGGTTCCAGGAAGACGGTGTAGTCATCGGGCATGGACGCCATCATGCCCTGGGCGGCGCCGTAGTCCAGCTCCTGTTGATACTCGGCAAGCGTGGCAACAGGTGTGGCGGCGGCAACCGCCATGCCCTGCATCGCCGCCTGGTCCGCCTCGGCCCAGAAGGTCGCCTGCGCCTCAGGCGAGGCCGGAACGAAGAAGTACTCATTTTCCAGCAGGGAGCGAACTTCCGCCTGGCGCGGGAACGCAGCGTCAGCGGTGGCCGGATCATCATCGTCGGAGCCGCGCAGGGCCCCGGACGAGAAGAACTCGCGCTCGGCGATGATACCGCCGGCGAAGCTGAGCACGGCGATCAGCGCCAGGATGGAGCCGACAAGCAACGCCGTCCAGACCCAGGTGCGCTGGGCAGTTGTCCCCGTTTCCTCAGGCCCTGGCGCGCTCACATGGCCACCTGGTGGCCATTACAGGCTGCCGGGCGCGTGTGAGCGCGAAAGAGACGCCTGCGCACAGCTATGGGTAAATGCCCCGCACGCGAGTGAACTCGGCGACCCGGTCAATGGCGCGCACGAGGGCCGCCGTCCGCATGTGCACGTCGTGGTGCACGGCGGTCTCGTGGACCGCCCGGAAGGAACGGCTCATGATGCGGCGGAGCCGCTCGTTGACCTCGTGCTCTGTCCAGGGAAACGCCTGCAACGCCTGGACCCACTCAAAGTAGGAAACCGTCACGCCGCCAGCGTTGGCCAGGATGTCCGGGATAATGAAGACGCCCCGGTCGTGCAGGATTGCATCCGCCTCCGGCGATGTTGGACCGTTCGCGGCTTCCGCGATCAGGCGGGCCTGGATCTGCCCGGCGTTCAGGCCCGTGATCTGGTGCTCCATGGCCGCCGGAATCAGGATGTCGCAGGGGAGGACCAGCAACTCCTCGTTGGTGACAGCCTCCGCCTCGCGGAACCCAACCACAGTGCCAGTACGCTGCTTGTGCACGGCCACGGCGGCCAGGTCCAACCCGTTCGGGTTGTAGATGCCGCCGCGCGAATCACTGACCCCGACCACGGTCGAGCCCAGCTCATCCATGAGTCGCGCGGAGACGGAACCGGCGTTGCCGAACCCCTGCACCACCGTCTTCGCCTTGCTGATGTCCAGTGAAAGCACGCGCGCGGCGTCCTCGATGGCGTAGACGCAGCCACGCCCCGTGGCCTCACTGCGGCCCTCGGAGCCGCCCAGCACAATCGGCTTGCCCGTGACCACACCGGGTACGGAGTAGCCGACGTTCATGGAGTAGGTATCCATGAGCCAGGCCATGATCTGCGGGTTGGTATTGACGTCCGGGGCCGGGATGTCCTTGTTCGGCCCGATGATCGGCTGCAGCTCCGTGGTGTAGCGGCGTGTCAGGTTCTGCAGCTCCGTCTGGGAGAGCAGCTTCGGGTTGACCTGCACACCGCCCTTGGCCCCACCAAACGGTAGTCCGACCACGGCGCACTTCCAGGTCATCCACATGGCCAGGGCTTTCACCTCGGCCAGGGTCACACTCTGGTGATAGCGGATACCGCCCTTGGTCGGACCCGGCACCGTGTTGTGCTGGATGCGGTAGCCCGTGAAAACCTCCACCGAGCCGTCGTCCATTTCCACCGGGAAATGCACGGTCATCTCGCGCTGGCAGTGACGCAGGATCTTCCGCATGTCGTCATCGAGGCCAAGCACGTCAGCCGCGATATCGAACTGCTCGACAGCAACGTCGAAGAGATCCTGTTCGTGCACAGGTACGATGGTCGCCGTCGCCGCGACACCTGAAGCAAGTGTGTCCACGAAGTTTCCTCCCTCCCGGAAGGCGCGACCCTGCGCCGCCTGGGGGTCTAGCGCGTACCCGTGCAACGTTGCACAGGTGTTGCGGGTTCAGTTCCCATTGAGCTCAGATTCAAGAATGCGCCGCACCTGGTCCGGGTTGGCGCGGCCACCGGTGCGCTTGATCGTTTCGCCGATCAGGCGGCCAATCGCGGCCTTCTTGCCGCTCTGGTAATCCACTACAGCAGCCGGAAACGCCTCCAGTGTGGCGCGAGCAGCCTCGATCACCGGGCCCTCGTCGTTCAGGGCAAGCAGATTGAGCCGCGCGGCAGCCGTGCGTGGCATCTCTCCCTCAGCAATCTGGGGCAGCAGCTCCTTGGCGGCGCGCCCGGTTAGCTCGCCCTCGTCCAGCGCATCAAGCAAATCGCGCAGTTGATCAACCGCCAGCGGAAGCTCGCTCGCCGGCAAACCCCGGACTCGCTGCAGCGCCATCAGGTCGTTGAGAATCCAGTTGGCCGCGGCCTTGGCGCGATCAGGAGTACCGCCCTCAACCACAGCGTCGAAAAAGTCGGCGGTGTCGCGCTCCGTCGTGAGCAGGTCCGCATCCGCTGTGCTCAGGTCATAGGTGCTGAGCATGCGCTCACGGCGCTCGACCGGGAGAGCTGGCAACCGATCACGCACGCTCGCCACCATCTCGGACGAAATGGCCAGCGGTGGCAAGTCCGGCTCCGGGAAGTAGCGATAGTCGTGCGCCTGCTCCTTGGAGCGCTGCGAGACCGTGATGCCTCGATCCTCCACCCAGCCCCGCGTCTCCTGCTCAATGGGCAGGCCATCCTGGATGCGCTGCAACTGCCGCTCCTGCTCGAAGAGCAGGGCGCGCTCCACGGCGCGGAAGGAGTTCATGTTCTTGACTTCGACCTTGGACCCCAGAGGATCGCCAACCTTGCGCACGCTGATGTTCGCGTCACAGCGAAATGCGCCTTCTTCCATGTTTCCTGACGAAACGCCGATGTAGCGCAGGATCTGGCGCAGGGCAATCAGGTAGTCGCGCGCCTCTTCGGCGGAACGCAGATCCGGCTCCCCGACAATCTCCATGAGGGGCACACCGGAGCGGTTGAGATCCACCAGGCTAATTGGCGCGCCCATGGCGTCGACCTGGTGCACCAGCCGTCCTGTGTCTTCTTCGACGTGGACGCGCGTAATGCCCGCGCGCCTGGTCTCCCCACCGGATATGAACTCCAGCGTGCCGTTGATGCAGAGCGGCAGGTCGTACTGCGAGATCTGGTACCCCTTGGGCAGGTCGGGGTAAACGTAGTTCTTGCGGTCCATCTTGCAGTGCGGCGGTATCTCGCAGTTCAGCGCGATCCCGGTCAGCATCGCTGCTTCGATAGCCGCGCGGTTCATCACGGGCAGCGCGCCGGGGAACCCTCCACAGACCAGGCAGACATGCGTATTCGGCTCGGCGTCCGCATAGCGTGCCGAGCACCCGCAGTACATCTTGGATTGGGTGAGAAGTTGCGCGTGTACTTCAAGCCCGATGACGACTTCGAAGTCCGTAGCTGTCTGCTCAAGAACTGCTGCGCTGGTGGCCAAGTGTCTCCCCGTCTGCTCGGGCCGGAACCTTGCGAACGGCCGGGAAGTCTACCACCTCTCGCGGGCACTTCCGGGCGTGCTACGGGGGAATCAGGCAGGTTGCGTGGTAAACTTGCGGCTGCTTGACTGGCTCACTTGCGGTTCCCGGTGCGCCCGCACGCGGGGCGCGAATTCCGGCTGGAGCTGAAACACAACCAATGGTTACCGCGACACGTTCTGACGTCAAAATGGTCACCGGCACCATCAACGGGCAGGAGGTGACCGTTCCCGCCGGGACTGTCATCCTCGAAGCTGCTCGCCTGGCTGGCATCGAGGTTCCGAACCTGTGCTTCCAGCCGATGATGCGGGCCTGGGGCTCGTGCCGTATCTGCACTGTCGAGATTCTCGGCAAGCGGGGCGGCTTGATCGAGTCGTGCGCCACGCCACTCGGCGATGGCATGGAGGTGCTGACGCACTCTCCCTCCGTGATGGAAGCACGGCAGTTCATTCTGCAGATGTACCTGATCGATCACGCCCTGGACTGTCCAACCTGCGACAAGTCGGGCGAGTGCTACCTGCAGGACAACACCTACCTGCACAACATCCACACCAACCCCTACCGGCGGCCCAAGTTCGCCCAGCCATATACCCACTTCAGCGAGCTCATCGACTACAAGTGGGACCGCTGCATCATGTGCAACCGCTGCACGCGGGTTTGCGATGAGATGATCGGCGTGATCGCCATCGAGAGTGCCTACCGCGCACTGGAGGCCACCATCGCGCCGGCCTACGGCGAGGACCTTACAGATACCAAGTGCACCTCCTGCGGCATGTGCATCGCGGTCTGCCCGGTCGGCGCGCTGACCGACCGCCACTTCGGGATGCACCCCTGGGAGCTGGACACCACCGAGACGATCTGCGGCTTCTGCGACAACGGCTGTACGATCAATGCGGAGTCCAACCGTGGCATTGTGCGCCGGGCCACGAACCTGTGGGAGCGCGGCGTCAACCACGGCTACCTCTGCGAGAAGGGCAAGTGGGGTCACGAGCAGGTGCAGAGCGCCGCTCGCCTCTACTACCCCATTCTGCGCCAGCCGGAGCGTGACGGAACGATCTTCGCCCATGAGGCCACCTGGGACGACGCCATCGAGTTCCTGGCGGATAACCTGCAGCACTACCAGGGTGATCAGTTCGCCTTCCTGGCCACGCCAGACGCCACGAACGAGGAGACCTACGTCTCGCAGCAGTTCACGCGTGCCGTCATGGCCAGCCCGAACATCGACCGCCTGCTCGATCTGCAGCAGCTCGCGGTGGGTGATGCCACGCGGCGCAGCCTCGGTGTCGATACCGGCAACACGAACAACATCCAGGAACTCCTTACGGATGTGAAGGCGGGGATCGTCGTCGGCCCGAACCTGGGAGCGGCCGCGCCGGTCACCTCGTACTGGTTCTATCACTCCATTCTCTACCGCGAGGCCAAATACGTCGTTATCAGCCTGGATGACTACCCGCTGGGTGACCGTGGCGCGCTCTACCTGAAGCCGAAGCCTGGATCGACCGCAATGCTGTTGAACGGCATCGCCCGCGAGATCCTGGAGTCGGGTCTGGCCAGCCCCAGCCTGGAAGGCCAGGCGCAGATTGGCTTCCGCCAATCGCTCGCCGCCTTTGATCTGGAAAGCGTGGCCGAAGCCACTGGCATCCCTGCCGCCCAGATCAAGCGCGCAGCCACGATTTACGCCACCGGCGGCGCGGGCGCCAACGCGGACAACAGCTACCCGGCCTCCCTGATCTACCAGACCGTGGCCCATCAGGAGAGCGCCAGCGAGTACGGAGACCCGGCCGACGTCACGGCGGCTTGCATCAACCTGGCCATCATCACCGGGAACCTGGGCCGGCCAGGCGGCGGCGTGGCGAGTCCTCGCGGCGGCGCCAATACTCAGGGTGCGCTGGATATGGGCGCGCATCCCGCGCAGCTCCCCGGCGGCTTCGATGTGGCGGACGTTTCCAACCGCCAGCGGTTCGAGTCGGTCTGGATGCCGCGCTGGGGCACCGAAGCGACCACCAGCAACGGCTTCCGCCCGGTGCGCTCACTCCCGGGCAGCGCCGGGCTGACGCTGGCCGAACTGCCGGCGGCCATCGAAGCGGGCAAGATCAAGGCGATGGTGATCGGTAACTCGATTGCCGGCCGCTTCGACGCGGTCAACCCGGAGCTGATGGAAGCGTTGCCGCGCCTCGAGTTCCTGGCCGTTTTCGATGCCTACGCCGACACGCCGCTCGGCAAGCTTGCGCACGCCATCCTGCCCCTGGCCATGTCCCTGGAGAAGGACGGGACCTTCACGTCCTACGACCGCACCGTGCAGCGCCTGCGCACGGCGGTGCCGCCGATGGGAGAAGCGAAGACCATCACGGATGTGCTCTCGCGCCTCTCCCGCCGCATGGGCTACGCCATGACCTACCGCAACTCCGCGCACATCATGGACGAGATCGCGCGGCTGGCACCCGGCTACGGCGGCATCACCTACGCGCGGCTGGAACGCAACGGCGTGAGCGCGCCAACCCTGTCCTACTCCGACGCTGGTACGCCAATCCTCGAGCCGGGTTCGATCCTGACGCCACAGTTGGTCAGCACGAACGGTTCGCGCTAGATCAACGGAGAACGCCACGATGTTCGATGAAATCAAGGGTTTCCAGGTCACGTTCATGCGGTTGTTCCGCCCGAACGTGACTATCAACTATCCGGAGGAGAAGCGGCACATGGCCCCGCGCTTCCGGGGTCTGCCTTCTCTACGCACGGACCCGGAGACGGGAGAGGCCCTGTGTGTGGCCTGTGGGCTCTGCGCCCGCATCTGCCCGACTTCCTGCCTGGAAATGCACATCGTTCCCTCTGAAGAGGGTGACCGCGAGCTGGGCGAGTTCATCCTGCGCTCAGGGCGCTGCATGTTCTGTGGACTCTGCTCCCAGGTTTGCCCGGTCGATGCCATCACCATGAGCCATGAGTACGAACTCTCGGTGATGGATCGGGATGGCCTGATTTACACCAAGACAGAACTGGGCTCCATCGGCGGTCAACTCCCGAACTGGTGGGAGGACGGCACCGGCGAGTTCACGGGCACCGCGGATGCCTGGGCCGGAACCCGTGACGGCAAGAACCTGCTGGGTCCCGGTGTCTACGGCCCGGGCGTAACCAAGTAGCCAACGGACGCACTGCCTCTGACCACGACGCGACGCACGAAAGGACATCCCCGTGGCGACCACAACCCTGACCGATTCCACCACCGCATCCACGGCGAAGACCTACCCGATCTACGTTGCCGGCGAGTGGCAGACGTCGGATGACGTGCTGGACGTGCGCAGCCCTTACTCCGGCGAACTTGTCGGCACGACGTACCAGGCCAGCAAGGAGCAATTGGAGCAGGCGATCGTCGGCGCCGAGCAGGCGTTCGAGGTCATGCGCGTCATGCCGACCTACGAGCGGGTGACGCTCCTTGAGAAGATGACAGCCGGGCTGAAGGAGCGACGCGACGAAGTTGCCCGCATCATCGCCCTCGAAGCCGGCAAGCCCATCCGTGACGCCGAGGCGGAGGTGGATCGCGGCATATTCACCCTGATCACCGCCGCCGAGGAAGCCAAGCGCATGGAGGGCGAGGTCATCGCCCTGGATCTGCTGCCATCCTCAAAGGGGCGCAGCGCGGTCGTGCGCCGCTTCCCCATCGGCCCGATTGCCGGCATCTCACCCTTCAACTACCCACTCAACCTGGCACTGCACAAGATCGCGCCGGCCATCGCGTCCGGCAACACCATCGTCCTCAAGCCGCCGTCTCGCGATCCGCTGACGATGCTGATTTTCGCCGAGATCGTTGATACCGCCGGTGTCCCCAAGGGCGCGGTCAGCATCATGCCGATGGACCGCGAGGTGGGCGACGCGCTTGTCGAGGACCCGCGCTTCAAGCTCCTCTCCTTCACCGGTTCGCCGGATGTCGGCTGGGCGATGAAGAACCGCGCCGGCATGAAGAAGGTTGTGCTGGAGCTAGGCGGCAACGCGGGCGTCATCATCGATAGCGATGCTGACGTCGATTTCGCCGTCAGCCGCATCAAGGTCGGCGCATTTTCCTACTCCGGGCAGGTCTGCATCTCCGTGCAGCGCGTCTTCGTCCACGAGGATGTCTACGACGAGTTTCGCGACAAGCTGGTCACCGCCGTCAACAGCATCAAGCTGGGCGATCCACTGGATCGCACGACTGACCTTGGCCCGATGATCGACCGCAAGTCCCTGCTGCGCACCAAGACCTGGGTCGACGACGCCGAGAAGGAAGGGGCGAAGATCCTGACCGGAGGCGAGGAGACGGAGGGCTTCTTCAAGCCGACCGTCATCGAGAACGCCAGCCCGGAGAGCTTCGTCTGCTCGAAGGAAGCCTTCGCGCCGCTGGTCACGATCTTCCCGGTCAAGTCCTTCGGTGAGGCCGTGCGCAAGGTCAATGATTCCGAGTTCGGCCTCCAGGCGGGCGTGTTCACCAACAACCTGGAGAAGGCGCTGGCCGCGTTCGAGAATATCGAGGCCGGCGGCGTGGTTATCAATGACATACCTACGTACCGCATCGATCACATGCCGTACGGTGGTGTGAAGGCATCTGGCCTTGGCCGTGAGGGCATCAAGTACGCCATCGAGGATATGACCGAGCCGCGCCTGATGGTCTTCAACCGGCTCGAAAGCCAGAAGGTCTCGCTCGACTAGACGGGTCCTGCATCGTTGCACCAGCAATGGCCGCCCGGCTCACCAGCGGGCGGCCACTTTTGTGTCGAGGCGTCATCGTGAAAACCGCACCCATCCATGACCTTGGCGATCAACTGATAGATGACCTGCGGGCCTCCTATCCCACCAATACGGCCGGCTCCGCTGGTGCGCAGCCGCTGCGCGACCTCTTCGCCGCTTTCGGCGCGGAGGCCAGGCGCGCTGGACTCCGTCTCGAAGAAGCCATGTCCGCCGCCGTTGCTGCGCTGCAAGATCTCTTCGACCGCACTGGCGGCCATGGTGGCGACGCAGGCACGGCCCTCGCGGCTGGCACCGCCCTCGCTGCGCTGGCCACCGCATTTCACGACGAGGCGCGGCTGAGTGAGGGGCTGGATCCAGGTGAGCCGGAAGCCCCGCTCCCCTGGCTGGCGGCCCTGCGCCGAATCAACCGCTCAGCCACGGCGGACCTCAACCTGACTGACCGCCTGGAGACCGCGGTCCGGGTGCTTGCCGATACGACCGGCGCCGATGCCTGCGGCATCCTGCTGTACGACGAGCCGACGGACACCCTCGCACTCCGTGCCGCCGTCGGCCTCAATCCGATTGCCGTCGGCGCGCTGACCATGCACCCTGGCGCCGGCATCACGGGTATGGCAGCGGCGGAGCGCCGCATCATCACGGGCGGCGAGGTCGGCGAACACGCCATCAACCCGCTGGCTCCGGCCACCGGCGAGGGGGTGTATGCCTCCCAGATCGCCGTGCCCATGGTGCTCAGCCGCGCTGGGAAGCCGGAAACGCTGGTCGGCGTCATCAACCTGTTCACCGTTGGCCGCCGTGAGTTCTCCGAGGACGAAACGACCTTCCTCCAGACGGTGGCCGGGGAGTTGGCCATCGGCATTGAGAACGCGCGCCTCTACAGCCGCACCGATGCCCGCCTGCAGCGCAAGATCGCTGAACTCGGCACGATGCAGCGCGTCTCTCACACCATCGCCTCCACGCTCGATCTGGAGGATGTCCTGCGCCTGATCGCGGAGCAGGCGGTCAGCCTCTTCAACGTTGAGGCGGCCGCCATCTTCCGCTTCTCAGGCCGCGATGGCAGCATCACTGAACCACTCACTATCGGCTACCGCGTTGACCGGGCCCGTGACGTTGTCGACGAACTGGGCCGTGACGAAGTCATCCGCGAGGTCATGGAGACCAACGCCCCTCGCTCCGTTGACATGGATTACCTCGACGGCTCCGGGCGCCTCTTCTGCCTGCCGCTGCGCTCCGCACGTGAGCCGTTTGGCGCGCTCTGCCTACGCATGCCGTCAGCTGCGGAGCTGCCGGAAGATCAACTGGGGTTGCTCCAGGCCTTTTCGGACGCTGCCACCATGGCAATTGAAAACGCCACCCTCTACGAGGAGACCCGGCGCGGGCTGGAGGTTGCCTCCGCGCTGCTGCAGGAGATGCACCATCGGGTCCGCAACAACCTCCAGACGGTAGCCGCGCTGCTTTCCATCCAGCTCCGCCATCATGAGGCAGCCCCGTGGGCCTCGCACCTGCGTGAAGCCATCAGCCGGGTCCAGGCCATCGCGGCCGTTCATGACCTGCTCAGTGACGAATCGCGGCTCGGCGGCACCACGGTGGACATCATTGCGCGTCATGCCGCCGACGAGGCCTACGGCACACTCACGCCGCCAGGCCTCACCGTCCGCTTCGATATCCCGCAGAGCGACGTGGTTGTCCCCTCAAAGCAGGCCACTATTCTGGCGCTCCTCATCAATGAGATCGTGGCCAATGCGGTCAAGCACGGCTTCCAGGGGCGCGACCGCGGGGTCATTTCCATCACCGCCATCGAGGAAAACGGCGAAGCCATCGTGGAAATTGCCAACGATGGCGTAGCCATTTCCAACAACTTCGATCCGTCGGAGAGCCGTGGGCTTGGCATGCGCATTGTGCAGCGGCTGGTGACAGCCGACCTCAACGGGGAGTTCCACATCGGCCCCGCAGACCAGGGCTCGGTTGCTGTGGTTCGCTTCCCCATTGCGTCCGAAGGCGCCAACGCCCCGCTGGCTCCCTTAACCACGCGGGCGTAGCCCACCTACACCACGGGCGGCTGCCCATGGGTTTCGATGCGCGCGAGCTGCTCCCTCGCGGCGGCCCGCGCGATTTCATGCGCGGCGACTGGCGTCGTAAAGATCAGCAGGACACCGATCAGCACGGACCGGGCGATGATCTCTGGATTCCCACTGAAGGAGACCGCCACCAGGAGCGAGCAGACACCGAGAAATACGGACTTCGATGCCGCATGCAACTTGGTGTACACGTCCGGCATGCGGAAGATGCCGATCACCCCAATCGTCATCACGGTCAACCCAAGCAGGACGAACGCATCGGAGATGATTTCGACAACGGGCATGGTGGTCACAGGACGCGTCCAGCCGCCAGCCAGCGCGACGCCGCGACCGTTGACACGAACGACACCAGGGCCAACGCCAGCGCCGCGTCCATGAAATACGCTTCCTGCCGCGATGCGGCGAAAAGCACCAGCACGGCGACCAGGATCAGGGTCATCGCGTCCAGCGCCAGAATGCGCACCGCATTCGAGTGCGTGCGGCTGGCAAGGATGACAATCGCTGCCAGCAGCCAGGTCATCCAGATCATGCCGGCGGCAACCACGTTGAGGTCCATGGCGGTTCGCTCCTGTTACGGCAAAACGGGCCGCTGATACTTCTCGTAAAAAGCCTGCGCGTCTGCTGCCACCTGTAGGGAATCTTCAGCGTCCAGGGCGTGAATCACCCAGGAGTCCGCGTCGGTGTCAAGGCCGATGTAGACACTGCCCGGGGAAAGCGTGTTCAGGAATCCGGAGAAATCAACACCCCGCTCGCTGCGCGCCCCCACCGGAATTGAAACGAAGCCATGCGTGTCCGGGAGCTGCGGGGACAGGACCGCCCGGGCGACGTTTATCGTGCCGCGCACGATTTCGACCAACTCGGCGATCATTAGACGAGGCAGGTACAGCAGCCTGATCAGCACTTCGCTTTCAGCTGGAGATGGTTCCGGAAAAATGAACGCCCGGAAGCCTCGCAACACCAGGAAGCCCAGGACCAGCCCCAGGCCAATGTCCCATGGATCTACCGATGCCAGCGCCAGGCAGTAGATGACTGCCATCAACACCGTCCCGATAAGTGTCCGCATCAGCGCCCTCCCGGAATAAGCGTCGCCGCCGCCAATTCACTCAAGGCCAGCAGCGGCTCTGGCCAAACCCCCGTAATCAGCATGAGGAGCGCCAATACCAGCACGATACCGGTTCGCACCGCTTCCGGGCGATCCGGGATGTCGGTCGACGCGTGCCAGTACGTACGGCCATAGGACTGAAACATGTAGACGAGCGACAGCACCCCTCCCAGGATGACAATCGCGGTCAAAACCAGTCGACCAGATTCGCTCTGATCCTGGATCGTGGCCCGAAAAAGCGCGGTCTTGCCCCAGAACCCGAGTGCGGGAGGCACCCCCGCCACGCTAAACGCCCCGATGGCGAACGCCAGTCCGGCGTACCGCCCTGACTGAGCCCCGGAGAGGAAGAGCAGCGTCTTGTTGGCCGAGTTGACCAGCGTGTACAGCACGGCAGCGGTCAGGCCAAACTGGCCGCCGATGGCAATGGCAATCAGGATATAACCTACCTGACCAATCGAGGAGTAGGCGATCACCGCCGAGGGCTCGTGGCGGGAGATGGATTGCAGGCCACCGTAGATGATGCTCGCTACACCCAGGATCACCAGCACAGGCGCGGACAGCGCCAGTTCGCGTGGCAACATGCCTGCCCCGATGCGCAGCAAGCCGTAGGCGCCGATAGTGGCCAGTGCGCCGCTGAACATGGCCGCCACGGAGGCGTGAACTCCTGTGTAGACAGCAGGCAGCCAGAAGTGAAACGGGAAGATGCCAAGTTTCACTGCCAGGGCCACAAACAGGAGGGTGCCGGCAATGATCGCGGGGTTCTCTTCCACCACCGGAATTCGCGCCGCGATGCGGGCCATATCGAGCGTGCCGGTCACGTGGTAGAGGGAAACGATCCCCATCAGGAAGATCACGGAACCCAGCAGGTTCACCACCGCGAAGATCACCGCCGCACGGAGCTGCCGCGGCTCTTCCCCGTAGGCCGCCAGGATGTAGGAAGAGATCATCGCGATCTCGAAGAAGACGTAGAAGTTGAACGCATCTCCGGTCAGGAAGAGCCCGGTCAGCCCGGCCGCCAGAAAGAGCGAGAGCGCCGGGAAGGAGCGGGATTCGATGCCGCCAGCCATCTCGTAGCAAAAGGCGACGAAGATGACCGCGCTGGCAGTCAACGCAAAGGCAACACCCAGCGCGTCCGCTCGCAGGGTGATACCTACCCCCTCCGGCCAGTTGCCGGCCACCATCTCCTGTGCGCCGCCGGCGATTACGGCACGCGCCAGCACCAGGTTGGCCACCAGTCCCGCGCCAAGCAACAGCGCGGCCACGATGCCAGTGCCGCGCCGCCGCCCATCGGCCAGCGACAGGAGGAGCCCGCCGATCCAGAATGTCGCCAGGGGGGCAATCAGCATCATGCCGCCTTGCCCTCTTCCAGCAGCGCCGCCTCGTCGTCGTGTGGGTCATCGGCGCCGGCATCGGACTCGGCAATCTGTTCTTCAACCTCTTCTGCCTCGGCCAGGGTGTCGGTATCCAGGGTCGCGTGCGCCAGGTAGACGCGGTAGATCAGGCTCAGCAAAAGCGCGGTAACGCCAAACGTGATCACGATGGCCGTCAGGGTCAGCGCTTGCACCAGCGGGTCGGCGATGTCGACGCCATCCGGGACGGGGAGCACCGGCGCCGCACCGCGCCGCAGCCCGGCCATCATGATGAACAGGTTGGCGCCATTCGAGATGAGCAGCACGCCCACCACCACCCGGATCAGATCGTGCTTGAGCAGCAGGTAACTGCCAGAACCGATCAGCACCGCCACAGCCACCGAGACAAGGACGGTCATGGCTGCAACTGTTCCCGGGATTCCGCACGGGACACCAGCGCCAGCGCAGTCACGGTAAAGCCCAACACCAGCAGGAAGACCCCGACGTCGAAGGCGACGGCCGTCAGGATTTCAACGGTGCCGAAATGCAGGACCTGGGCGCCGGGTGGAGGCCAGTGGGTGAGCAGCGGCAGGCCACGCAGCACCGGCAGAAACGTGCAGGCCAGGGCCAGGGCCAGGCCGCACATCGCCACTACCGGCGCGTACTTTGTGTGCAGGCGCCGCCGGACGTTACGTTCGCCGACAGCGACGAACTGCATCGCGAACGCCATCCCGGCAATGATGCCCGCCGCGAAGCCGTCGCCCGCCCCAACGTAGCCCTTGATCAGGACCGCGAACGCCACCATCAGGGTCGGCGCGAAAAGCAGGCGGGAAATGCGTTGCGTCATTCGCGCCCCCGCCGTTGCATGGGGCGCTGCAGCAGCGTGATCAGCCCGATCATGGTGATCCCGATGACCGTGATCTCGCCCATGGTATCCAGCCCACGGAAGTCCGACAGAATGGCGGTCACCACATCGCTGGCGTGCGCCGACGGGGTCAGTTCGATTTGCTGCGTGGCCACACTCTCGATGGCCGCGGGCTTGCTGAAGATGCCCCAGACCACCACGAAGGCGGCGGCGGCGGCCAGCACTCCAATAACGCGGTCACGATTCAGGTTCGCGCCATTCCGATCTGTCTCGAAGCCGGAGATATGCGGACGGTCACTCATGGCTGCCAGGAAGCCAATGAACAGGAGAGAGAGCACCGTCTCCATGAGCACCGCAACCAACGCCACATCAGGCGCTCCGAGGAAAGCGTAGACGGCAGCTAGCGGGACACCGACTGCCGAGACGAGCAGAACCGCCGTCAAGTGCCCCTTGACCTGGGCGGTCGTCACCGCCGCCACACAAACGACGAACAGAAGCAGGATCGTCACCAGGTCACTCGATCCCACCGTTCCGGCCAGGAACGCCCCCTCGTTGGGGGTGAAGAATAAACCCAGCAGCACGAACACTCCGACGGGCAGAAGCACCGTCGCGACCCGGCTGCGCAGGTCGTGCACCTCGAAGCCGTACATGCGGTCCGAGATCGCGTTGAAGCTCTCAAGTGAGCGCCGATACATGCGCTCCGGTCCATAGTGCTCGCCAAGGTACGCCACGCCCCGCGACAGCACCTGCCAGTAACGCCGCGTCGCCAGAATCGTCAGCCCCCCGGCCCAGGCGGCCAGCGCCATCAGGTTCTCGGGCCGCGTATCCAGGTGGTAGGCCAGCCCCACCGAGACTCGCTCGAACAGCGAGTCACTTCCGCCCGCGTTGGCCAACTCGTTGGCCGGTCCCACCCAGATGCCGAACAGTAAACAGACACCGGCCAGCACCAGGATGGCGGCTGGCATCAGCCACGGCAACGCGCCCGGCACGGCCTGCAACTCCCCGAGGAAGATGCTGCCCCAGAAGCGCGCGATGTAGGCAAACGTCAGCGCCGCCGCCGCGACTCCCAGCACGGTAAAGCCAGGGCCGGCCTCGTGCATGGCCGCGAAGAAGAGCTCATCCTTGAAAAACCCCATCGTTCCCGGCAGCGCCGCGATCGCCGCGGCTGCGATGCCGCTGGTCACCGCCAGGAGCGGCATGGCCCGGCCGAGGCCGCCCACGTCGGAGAGGTTCTTCTTGCCCGTCGCCTCGGTGACGGCGCCCGCCGTCAGGAAGAGCGCGCACTTGGCGGCGGCGTGCGCCAGGACGTACATCGCCGCGCCAACGGCGCCGTACACGCCCCCAAGGCCGAGCAGCACCACCACGTAGCCGTACTGACCGATGGTGGAGTACGCCAGGACACGCTTCATATCATCGCGGCTGATTGCCAGGATGCCGCCAATCATGATCGAGCAGAGCCCGATCAACAGCAGCGCTTGCGGCAACAGCGCGGCCCGATGCACCAGCGGCAAGAGCCGCTCCAGCAGGAACACCCCGGCCGCCACCATTGCCGCCGAGTGCAGGTAGGACGACACCGGCGTCGGCGCAACCATGGCGCGCGGCAACCAGAAGTGGAGCGGCATTTGCGCGCTCTTGGCGAGCGCAGCGACGGCAATCAGCCAGATCGCCGTCGAAAATGCAACATCGGCGTCGGCCCGGGCAACGAGCTCATTGATGGAGGTCGTCCCCGTTTGCGCCCAGAGCATCACCACCCCGACCAGCATCAGGATGGCAGTGCCAGCGGTGACCAGCAGCGCCATCAGCGCCGCCGGGCGCGAGGCCGGCTCATCGCGGTCGAAGCCGATCAGGAAGTAGGACGTAATGGCTGTCAGGTCCCAGAAGATGAAGAGCAACAGCAGGTCATCCGACATGACCATGCCCAGCATGGCGCTCATGAACAACAGGATCAGCGCGTAGAAGACGGTCGCCTCTCCCGCGCCCCGGTGATGGTGGTGCAGGTGCCGGGGCAGGTACACGCTCGAGTACACCAGGACGACCGTTCCCACCCCGGTTGCGAGCAGCCCGTAAATGGCGGAGACGCCATCAAACTCGATGCTGGCGGTGAGCCCCCAGCTTGGAACCCAGGCGAATTCCGCTGCCCCTCCCCCGCCAAGCCAGGCGAGCAGCGTCAGGAGATAACACACGCCAGCAGAGGCCAC
>JALYWD010000648.1 GCA_030852885.1 Chloroflexota bacterium
TGGTCGCCGGCACGGGCCGGGTGGTGCGACAGACCGGCCCGGATAGCCACGAGGTGGTGATCACGGGTCTCGAATACCCCATCGCGCTGGAGCTGGGGCCGGATGGTGGCCTCTATGTTGCGCTCCCAGCTTATGGGCCTAATGCTGGCGCCGGGGCGATTATCCGGATCGATCTCGATCACCCGCGGCCGATGGCGTTCGATCCCGCGATGCTGACCGGGGCTCGCTGCCCGGGGGCGGAGATCTACCAGGCGCCGCAGCCCAACGATACAGCCGGCCCGCTGGCGGAGGATCACGACCACACGGCCACGCCGGTCGCCTCGCCAGGTGACGCCGATGCTGCCGGAGCCGTGGCCGTGTCCATCCGGGATCTCACGTACGATCCGTCGCCGCTGCAGATTGCGGTGGGAACGACGGTCACCTGGACGAACAACGACCCGATCCCGCACACAGCGACCGCAACTGACGGCAGTTTCGATACCGGCACGATCGGGCCTGGCGAAAGCGCTAGCGTCACGTTCAACACCCCTGGCTCCAGCGCGTATGTCTGCCTGTATCACCCGAACATGAGCGGCGCCATCGAGGTGTCATGAGCGATGGTGGTGAGGCAGGAAGTGGGGCGGAGCACATAGCCATGTTGACCAGCAAGACCGCCATCATCACCGGTGCGGCGTCCGGTATTGGGGCCGGGACGGCGGAGGTATTTGCCGAGCAGGGCGCGCGGCTGGTGCTGGTGGACCGCGATGCCGAGGGCCTGGCGCGGGTGGCCGCCGGGCTGCCGCTGGCAGCGACGGACGTGGTGACCTTCGCCGGGGACGTGGCCAAGCTGGAGACGGCGCAGGGCGCGGTGCGGTTGGCTGACGCGACGTTTGGCGGCGCGGATATCCTGTTCAACAACGCCGGGATCATGACCAGCGGCGATTTCCGCGAAGTCGATGAGGCCGCGTGGGACGACGTACTGGACATCAACCTGCGCGGGTTCTACCTGATGTGCCGCGCCATGATCCCCGGCATGCTGGAGCGAGGCAGCGGATCCATCGTCAACACCTCCTCCGCTATGGCCCTGATGACCGAGCCGGGCTACGAGGCGTACACCACCTCCAAGGCGGGCATCATCGGCCTGACGAAGGCGCTGGCGGTCTCCTACGCCACGCAGGGCATCCGCGTGAACGCTATCTGCCCCGGCTGGATCGATACCCCCATGAACCAGCGGCTGGCGGAAGACCTGGGTGGTATCGACAACCTCGCCCCCATCATCCTGCGGCAGCAACCGAATGGCCGCATGCTCTCCACGCGCGAAGTCGGCAGTGCCGTCGCATTCCTGGCCTCGGATCTCGCCAGCGGCATCACCGGCGCGATCCTCACCGTTGATGGCGGGGCCACTGCCGCGATCTAGCGGGCTGCCGCGCGCCGGCTACTATCTCGGTCCCCTGATGCGGTGCAGCATGCGGGGTAGTGAGGAGCCGGCAGTGCCCGAAGGCTGGACGTGGGATGAAACGCTCTTCCTGGGCAGCGCTCCCTACTATCTCCAGGGCCGTCCGCCGTATGCCCCTAACCTGGCGGCAACCCTGAGCGCCGTCCTGCCCCTCGATGGCCGGCAGCGCGTGCTCGATGTTGGCTGCGGTCCGGGCGTGTTGGCGCTGGAGCTGGCGCCATACGTCGCGGAGGTCGTCGGCGTTGATCCTGATGCCGGGATGCTGGAGGAGGCGCAGCGGCGTGCAGCCGGGATGGGCATCACGAACGCCACCTGGCTGCAGTTGCGAGCAGAAGAGATCCCGGACACGCTTGGCCCCTTCCATGCGGCCACCTTCGGGCAATCATTCCACTGGGTGGATCAGCCGCTCGTTGCCGCGAAGATGCGTGACATGCTTGAGCCCGGGGGCGCGTTTGTCCATGTCGCCGATGTCAAGAAGCCCCTTTCGGGACGCGATCCCCTGCCCCATCCAGCGCCACCGTACGCGGAGATGCGCGCGTTGATCGCTTCCTGGCTGGGGCCGGTTGCCCGCGCTGGGCAGGGGATGCTGCCGAAGGGATCGCCCAATACCGAGGAGCCTGTGCTGGCTGCCGCCGGATTCGTGGGGCCGCGGCGCCTGCACCTGCAGCATGCCGGCCCGCTTCTCCGCACGGAAGATGACCTTGTGGCCTGGGTGTGGTCGCTGTCGGGCTCCGCGCCGCACCTGTTCGGGGCGCGGCGCGACGAGTTCGAGGCCGAGCTGCGCGCTGTGCTCCGCCAGACCGTTCCTGACGGCATCTTCGCCGAATGGCTCCCGGACACCGATGTGCGGATCTGGCGCACGCCTGGCGGAATGACCGCAAAGGCGGTCTCCGCAAGTCACGACTTTCGCAACTGAGCCTGGCCAAGGATTTCGGTACGCATCAGGGTCAGCCTGTTCCCTGATCACCACGCCCCACGCGTGTCATCTCGAGCGGAGTCTGTATGGACCGGAGACATGGGTAACAGGTGTGCGGAGACATAGGTTACAGCTCGTCGGGGGATCGCAGGTCGATGGCGGTGGCCAGGGAGCAGCGTAGGTGCGAGGTGAGAGAGAGACGACGAGATCCTTCACCTGCGGGCTCAGGATGACAGACGAGGGTGGACGACACCTCGAACCAAGGTGAATGGGAGGCGAGGCCCTGAGCGAAATCGAAGGACGACACGCGAGGGCGGACGCCGCT
>JALYWD010000708.1 GCA_030852885.1 Chloroflexota bacterium
TCACCTTGCGGAACATTCCAGAACGCCTGCAGCGCCGCGATGACTTCTACCCCGTGCTCGGCTATGCGCTCGGCGCGCGTGTTCCCGGTGAGGTGCCGGCCATCGCCGGCCTCACCGTGCAGCCCACATCTGACCAGTTGAAGGCGCTTTCCGCCGGGGCCGCGTCGTCCGGTGACGTGGCGCTGTTCCACCTCATCGGCATTACCCCGGAGGCGTCAACCGAGACGGCGGCCTTCGGCGGCCACGCTCCCCTGCACGCGATTGATTTGACGCTGGCGGAGCTCCGGCAGACACGCGACACCCTGAGCTCTGCGACTGGCGATGCGGTGGATGTGGTCGCCTTCGGCAGCCCACACTGTAGTCTGTCCGAGTGCCGGCGCCTGGCCACGCTGATGCAAGGGCAACGCTCGGCCAACGGCGTGCAGGTGTTCATCACCACAAGCCGCGCTGTGCGTGAGTTACTGGCGAAAAGTGGCGATCTGGGAACCCTGGTAGCCTTTGGCGCCGAAGTCACGGCGGACACGTGCATCGTCGTCGCGCCGCTGGTGAAGCCGGGTGCGCGGGTGCTGATGACCAATTCCGCCAAATACGCGCACTATGGTCCGGGCTTGCTCGGCGTTGGGTCCGTGTTTGGCTCCATGGAGGAGTGCGTGGAATCTGCGACAAAGGGCCAGGTAGTCCGGGATGATGGCGCGTGGAATTAACGCTGCGTGGAACGCCGATCGTGGCCGGTGAGGCGCGTGGGCTGGCGCTGGTGGCCACCACGCCACTGAGCTTCTGGGGCGGCTACAACCCCGAAACGGGCGAAATCATCGACCAGCGGCATCCGCTTGCCGGGGAGATGGCGGCTGGCCGGGTCCTGGTGATACCCGCCGGGCGCGGCTCCTGCTCAGGCAGCGGCGTCATCCTGGAGTCAATCGCCTACCAGACCGCTCCCGCGGCCATCATCACCTCGCGCATCGATCCCATCATTGGGCTCGGCTGCGTCCTGGGGGATGAACTGCACCGCCAATCACTGCCATTGATCCTGGTTTCCGAAGCGGATTGGGCGCAGATTGCCATGGACGACGATGTCTCCATCGCCGCCGATGGCGTGCTCACCGTCAGGAAACCCGATTAGCCGACCGCAACTGCCAGTTCGTTTGCGGCAGCGGCCAGGGCCTCGGCCTTGTCCGTGCGCTCCCAGGGGACATCCAGATCATCACGGCCAAAGTGGCCGTATGCGGCTGTCTGCCGGTACATCGGTCGCTTCAGGTCCATCGAATCGATGATGGCCTTCGGGCGCAGGTCGAAGTGCTCGCGGATCAGCTTCGTCAGGACGTCGTCAGAGACCTTTCCGGTGCCGAATGTCTCAATCATGATCGAGACTGGCTTGGCACGGCCGATGGCATAGGACACCTGGATCTCGAAGCGGTCCGCCAGTCCCGACTTGACTACGTTCTTGGCCACGTACCGCGCCGCGTACGCCGCCGAGCGATCCACCTTGGTCGCATCCTTGCCGGAGAACGCGCCACCGCCATGCCGGGCCATGCCGCCGTACGTATCAACAATGATCTTGCGCCCGGTCAGGCCGGCGTCCGCCATGGGGCCGCCGATCTCGAAACGGCCGCTGGGATTGATCAGCATGGTGGTGTCAGCGTCGAGCAGGCCGGCGGGCACCACGGTGCGGATCACCTTCTCAATGATCGTCCGCTCAATCTCCTCGTTCGTCGGCTCTGGCAGGTGCTGTGTAGAGATAACAATCGTGTCGACCCGTGCTGGCTTACCCTGGTGATACTCGACCGTCACCTGGGACTTGCCATCTGGAAGCAGCCAGGGAATCTCGCCGCTCTTGCGCGCTTCCGCCAGCCGCCGCGACAGCCTATGCGCCAGGGAGATCGGGAGCGGCATCAACTCCGGGGTCTCATTGCTCGCGTAGCCGATCATCATCCCCTGGTCGCCGGCGCCAACCTGGTCGTATGCGTCTGTCGCCTGACCGGTGCGGGACTCCAGAGATCCCCCCACCCCGTCGGAGATTTCTCGACTCTGCTCCTTGATCGAAACCATGACGCCGCACGTCTGCGCATCGAACCCGTGCGAGGAATGCGTGTACCCAATTTCTTCGATCGTCTTGCGCACGACGGCCGGGATATCCACGTACGAGTTCGTGGTGATCTCCCCGAAGACCATGATCATGCCGGTGGTGGTCGCGGTTTCGCAGGCCACGCGCGCCTCAGGATCCAGGGAGAGCACGGCGTCCAGCACCGCGTCCGAAATCTGGTCGCAGACTTTGTCCGGGTGCCCTTCCGTGACCGACTCCGACGTGAAGTAGGTCCTCTCCGAATTCATCAGACTGTCGCCGCGCGTGGCCATAGGTACTCCGCATTCATTGACTGTCAGGTTCACATGGGTTCCGGCGAATCGCCGGCCTAGGTGCCGCCTTCCCACGAGGTCAGGTATTTCTCCTGTTCGGCGGTCAACTGGTCGATCTCGATCTCCATCGCGGCCAGCTTCAGCCGTGCGATCTCGTGATCGATGTCCTCGGGGACACTGAAGACGCCCGGACCCAGGTCCTTACCCTCGCGCACGAGGTAGGCTACGCCCAGGGCCTGGTTCGCGAAGCTCATATCCATCACGCTTGCCGGGTGCCCTTCAGCAGCGGCCAGGTTGATCAGGCGGCCTTCGCCAAGCAGGATCACGCGCTGGTCCGGGCCGAGCACGAACTCCTCGACAAACGGACGCAGCGTGCGGCGGCCCTCGCCAGACATCTCCTCCAGCGCCTTGATGTTCAGCTCGGAGTTGAAGTGGCCGGCATTCGCCATGATGGCGCCGTCCTTCATCTGGTCGAAGTGGTTGCGGTCCACCACGTTGATGTTGCCCGTGGCAGTGATGAACATGTCGCCGACAGCCGCCGCGCGGTCCATCGTTGTCACCTGGAAGCCATCCATCGCGGCTTCCAGCGCGCGCACGGGGTTGATCTCGGTCACGATCACGCGGGCGCCCATGCCGCGGGCGCGCATGGCGATGCCCTTCCCGCACCAGCCGTAGCCCGCAACCACGATGGTCTTGCCGGCCAGGAGGATGTTGGTGGCGCGCATGATGCCATCGAGGGTGCTCTGGCCTGTGCCGTAGCGATTGTCGAAGAAGTGCTTCGTCTCCGCATCATTGACCGCGATCACCGGGAACTGGAGCAAGCCGTCGGCCAGCAGCGCCTTGTGGCGAACAACCCCAGTGGTGGTCTCTTCCGTCGCGCCAATGACGTTCGCCAGGAGGTCCTTGCGATCCGCATGGAGCATCGTCACCACGTCTGCGCCGTCATCGACGATGATTTGGGGATTGTGCTCCAGGGCGGCGCGGATATGCTTGTAGTACGTCTCGTTGTCCTCGCCCTTGATGGCAAAGACCGGGATGCCCTCTTCCACCAGTGCCGCCGCGACGTCATCCTGCGTGGAAAGCGGGTTGCTGGCGCAGAGCACGGTATCGGCGCCGCCGGCCTGCATGGCAAGCGCCAGGTTGGCGGTCTCCGTAGTGATATGCGCGCAGACAAGGATGCGCACGTCCTGCAGGGGCTTCTCCCGGGCGAACTGATCGCGAATCTGCCGCAAGACCGGCATTTCGCGGGCAGCCCAGTCGATGCGGCGGCGGCCGTCTGCCGCCAGCCCCGGGTCCTTGATATCAAAGCGCCGCGCGCGCGTAGTCTCTGCCATGAACCTATGCTCCCATCCCGACAAGCGCATCCAGGTGCGCGTTTGCAGTAGCTCGTTCGACCGGCTGCTGTAGCCATGCGGCCTGCAGCGTGCCGGCATACTCGGGGAATGCGCGGTCAAAGCGCTCCACGAACGCCTCCGCCGTGTAGTCGTGCTCTTGCGTGCCGTGCCGCTCCACGGCGTACGTTGCCGCCAGCGAGCCGGTGCGGCCCGCGACCTCCAGCGGCAACCCAAGCATGAGACCCTTGAAGAGTCCTGCCCGGTACGCGTCTCCCCCGCCGGTGGGGTCGCTCAGCGGGTCGGCCGGCGCAGCGGGCACGGTGCACGCGTCGCCATTGGCGTAGAGCGTCGATCCCTCTCCGCCACGCGTCACCGTCACGAATGGCACAGTTTCCACGAGGTCATCAACCGTGAGACCCGTCTTCTGCTCGATCACCGCCATCTCGTAGTCACTGCCAACCACACCCCAGGCCAGCCCAATCCCTTCCCGCAGTTCGTCTGCCGAAAGCGCGACGACTTGCTGCGAGGCATCGTAGATGAGGCGACACGGTGAGTTGCCAAACTCCCTGGCGTGGCGCTGCATGGCTTCCCGGGTGGTCGGCTCCACGAACCCGAAGATCGCGCCTTCCGCAAGCCCACTCACGCAGATGTCATCGCCCAGGGACGAGGCGCCCGGATAGAACCCGGCGATCTGGTTACCGGCGAGATCCGTCGTCATGAACGCCGATCCGGTCAGCACGTCAACTGACTCGAGCACGTGCGTGGTGTCGATGCCCATGGCGTCGAAGGCCGCGCGGTACTCGGCGAAATCGCGGCCTACACCTCCCACCAGCGCTGGCCGCTCTCCCAGCAGCGCGAAGCTGTAGGCCACGTTGCCAGCTACGCCGCCGCGATGCCGGACCAGTGAGTCAAACAGGAAGCTGACGGACAGGACGTGGACCTTGCCCGGAATGATATGGTCCGCAATGGAGCCAGGAAACGTCATGATGTGGTCATAGGCCAGCGACCCGCTGACCACAATCGTCGGGCGTTCCCCACTTTGTCCTGAACCCATCAGCCGCGAAATCCTCACCGGGTGAAGCGAACACAATCGCCCGAGAATAGCACGGGACCTTGCATTCGCTTCAGGCTACTGCTATCGCGCGATTTACCGAGCGCAGGGCCACCAGCACGGCGTCCTCCGGGATGTCGTCGCGCATGACCACTCCGCCGCCGTCAAGCGGCAGGATGTATCGTTGCCTGCCCGCCACACGCTTCTTGTCACTGAGCAGCAACGAAAGGACACGCGCCTCGTCGACTGACGTTTCCTCGGGCAGCTCGGCAACGCGAAGCAGCGCGCGTACGCGCTCGCCGACATCCTGACTGCACGTCCCTACGCCAGCGCCAAGCGCCGCCGCCGCACACATGCCAACCGCGATCGCCTCGCCATGCAGCAGGTGGTAATCCGCTGCCTCGATGGCGTGCCCCAGTGTGTGCCCGAAGTTCAGGTAGGCGCGAATCCCGGCTTCGCGCTCATCCTCCTGCACCACCGCCGCCTTGAGCGCGACGTTGCGCCAGATGGCGTAGGAGATCGCCGGTTCCGCCAGCGCCAGCAGGTTGGCTGCATTCCGCTCCAGGAAGGTAAGCAGGTCATTCCGGGCGCCGCCGGGCGTGGAGCGCTGGATGAACGCGTGCTTGATGACTTCGCCCCAACCTGACCGCAACTCACGAGGCGGAGCCGTGCGGAGCAGATCGGGGTCGATGATGACCAGCGGTGGTTGCAGGAACGCGCCGATCAGGTTCTTTCCGGCCGGGTGGTTGATGCCGGTCTTCCCGCCGACACTGCTATCGACGGCGGAAAGCAGCGTCGTCGGCACCTGGACCAGCCCGACACCGCGCAGCACCGTGGCGGCGACGTAGCCTGCGAGGTCCCCGACGACTCCGCCGCCCAACGCCACCACTACGTCGCCGCGCTCGATGCCGCCGCCCAGCATCCAGTCGTAGAGTTCCGCGCTCGTGGCCAGGCTCTTGCTGCTTTCGCCAGCCGCCACGACGTGGGATGCCACCGCAAACCCGGAGCACTCCAGCACCGACGTCGTGCGTGACAGGTGATGGGGAGCAACGTTGGCATCGGTCACAATCCAGGCCCGGCGCGCCTTCGGCCATCGCTCGCGCAGCCACATTCCCGCATCGTCGAGCGCCCCACTCCGAATGCGAATCAGGGAGTCTGCCGAGTCTGCCTGCAGCCGAATCTGCAAAGGCTGCCCGCCCTGCAACGCCACAACCTGGGCGATCTCACCGGCCACGTCCTCTGGGGTCACGTTTTTCACGACGAGCGTCAGGTCAGCTTGATCGTAGTAGGCCTGGCGCCCGGCCTTGAGCGCGCGTATCCGCGCCACTGGGTCTTCGCCAGCCAGCATCGGGCGTTCAGCGGTCTCACCCTGAGCCGCCTGCTGCGCCCGCAGGCGCGCCACAATCGTTTCGGGATCAGCCTCCAGCGAAACCACCAGCGTTCCTGGCGCACGCAACAGGTCGTCGCTCCACGCTGCCTCACTGGCGGAAGCTCCCCCTCCGGTGGCCACGACGACGGCGTCCTGCCCAACAGCGTCGCGCAAAGCCTCGCGCTCGCGCTGCCGAAACTCCGCTTCACCGTGCCCCCGAAAGATGGCCGGAATCGACATCCCTGCCTGGAGTTCGATCTCCTGGTCCATATCGACCGTGCGCCAGCCAAGGCGCTGTGCGAGCAGCGCAGCTACTGTGGACTTTCCCGTTCCGCTGAAACCGGTCAAGACGACGCGTGCTACCGCTGCCACCGCTGCCGCACCCTACCCTACCCTCGCCCACATCACGCACTATCCGGCCAGTATAGTCGGCGCAGTTCGTGGCCCCGGCACTGGGGCAACAGGGAGCACGCGACCACTATGAGTGACCAGCGCTTCATCCTGGCCCTGGACCAGGGCACCACTTCCAGCCGTGCCATCGTGTTCGACCAGTCTGGACAGGCGTTGACGATGGCCCAGGCGCCAACCAAGCAAATCTTTCCGCGTCCGGGCTGGGTAAACCAGGACGCCACCGAGATCTGGCAGACGCAGCTCGCGACCACGCGCGAGGCCGTTGCCCGCGCGGGCATCGCCATGGCGGATGTCGCGAGTATTGGCATCACGAATCAGCGTGAAACACTCGTCGTCTGGGAGCGGACGACCGGTCGGCCTGTCCACGCGGCCATCGTCTGGCAGAGCCGGCAAAGTGCCCCGCACGTGGATACCCTGCTGGCGCGCGGGATGGGCCCCGCCTACACCCACCTGACTGGCCTCGTGCCGGACGCCTACTTTACGGCCACCAAAATTGCGTGGTTGCTGGAGGAAATGCCGGATCTTCGCGCCCGTGCTGAAGCAGGGGAGTTGCTCGCGGGCACGGTCGATAGCTGGCTGATCTGGAACCTCACCGGCGGCAAGAGCCATATCACCGACGTGACGAACGCGTCTCGCACCATGCTGCTCGACCTCGAGACGCAGGAGTGGTCCCCCGAACTGCTGGAGGATCTGGCCATCCCGGTCCAGATGCTGCCGGAGATCGTCTCCAGCAGCGGCGAACTCGCTACGACTTCGGGAGACGTTTTAGGAGCGGAGATACCCATCACCGGTATCGCTGGCGACCAGCAAGCGGCCCTCTTCGGGCAATGCTGCTTCGCACCCGGTGATGCCAAGAATACCTACGGCACCGGCTCCTTCCTCTTGATGAACACCGGCGGTCGCCCGCGTCGCTCACAGCACCGGCTGCTCACAACCATCGCCTGGCGCCGAGACCACCAGACAACGTTTGCTCTGGAAGGGTCGATCTTCGTCAGTGGCTCGGCGGTGCAGTGGCTGCGGGATGGCCTGGGCCTGTTCGAGGACTCGTCCGAGGTTGAGGCGCTCGCGGCCTCGGTTCCTTCGTCAGAAGGAGTCACCTTCGTCCCGGCTCTCACCGGGCTCGGCGCTCCACACTGGGACCCCGCCGCTCGCGGCGCAATCTTCGGCATCACGCGGGGTACGACTTCCGCCCACATCGCCCGCGCGACGCTCGAGGCCATCGCGCTCCAGGTATGCGATGTCATCGGCGCCATGGCGGCGGACTCGGGCATCCCGCTGCGCTCTCTGCGCGTTGATGGCGGGGCGGCCCGCAACAACCTGCTGATGCAGATTCAGGCAGATCTTCTTGGCGTGCCCGTTGTGCGTCCGCGCAACGTGGAAACGACCGCCACCGGAGCGGCGTATCTGGCCGGCCTCGGTTGCGGCCTCTGGCGATCCGAGACCGATCTGGAATCACTCTGGGAGATCGACCGCACCTTCGAACCAAGCGGTGATGAGAGCGCGCTACGCGAGGTCCAGCAGCGCTGGGATAAAGCCGTGTCCCGATCTCAGCGGTGGGATACGACTTCGTCTCCGGCCTGAACCAGGACTATCCCGGCCCGATACGCCAGCGCTTCTTCTCTTCGGGCCGCGTTTCCGCCTCGATCACCGTCACCTGCGGTGCGCCCGTCACCTCGCCGTGGCCGTGACCATTGTCCTTGCGGAAGCGCTCCAGCCTTTTCGGCAGGTTGAGGCTACGCATGCGCTCCATGGCCATGGCCGTGAACTCGTCCATCTGCGCCCTGGTTGGCTTGAGGCCGGTCCGGTAGTAGTACTCAGCGGCTCGCCCCACCGCGATCGTGCCGGCGTAGGCGATTGCCAGCTTGGGAACCGCCCCGGCGGCGAACGGCAGGATGGCGGTCGCCTCACGCGCGAGTGTGCGCCAGACCAGGCCAGCGCCCACCACCGGCAGGACCTCCTGCAGGATAGTGCGCTGATCGTTCAGGTTGCGTCCGTAAATGGCGGCCAGCTTGTAGAGCATGATCACCTGGTTCTTGGTGAGCACGATGAAGTCCGCGCCCGCCGCGGCCAGGCCGCCGATGATCGGGATCAGGGCTGGCAGATTCGAGACGATCGAGAACTGCGCGTTGGCCATCGAGGTTTCGTCAATGACCTGCTTCGCCGCAGCCTGGCGGAACGCGGGCAGCGCCCGCCCGAAGCCGGTGACGCGATCACCATTCCGGCGCAGGATATCGAGCCGCAGTCGTTCGATGGCGTGCTCGTCATCTGGGCCCACGCCCTCGAAGCGCACGACGGGTACAGGCGGCGAGTCGTACTGCACCGCCGTCGAGACGCGTGAGCCTACCCCTGAGCCCTCGGGGTCCCAGACCACGGCAGCGTCGAGCCGTCCCAGGCCGTCCAGGGCTTCGTTGGCGGCCCGGTAGATCGAAGAGAACTGTCCCTCCGCGCCCGTCAGCGCCAACCCAAGCCGGCGCGCCGCCTCGGCGGTTGGGCCCACCACGAGGATGCGTGGCGGAGTTTCCGCCTGCTCACGAATCTCGTCGAGGCTGACCTCGCGCAGCACGCTCAGCATGCCGCGCACGCCGTCGAATGCACCAAATGCCTGCATGGTTGTCTTTCTCCCGAATCATGGCCACTGAAGGCGATGCACTGGTAAGCGGCTCAATACCCCGGACAATGCAAGAAGTTCACCAGTCGAGCCGTATAGCCTGCAAACGTGTTCCTGCCTCAACATGTTCCAATGATTCCGGCACCACCAGCAGCGCATTCGCCGCCGCGAGTGAACTCAACACACCCGCGCCCTGCTCGCCAGCCGCGCGCGCACGGAGCACGCCATCGCCGTGCGGCTCCAGGATGACGCGCATGAAGTGCCGGCGCTGGCCACGGTTGTCGATCGCTTCCGTCGTCAGGGCCTCCACGATGGGCGGGTCGACATTGCCATAGCCCAGCATGCGCAGAATGGCGGGCCTGCCAAAAAGCACGAAGCTCACCCCCGCCGCGACCGGATTCCCCGGCAGCCCCAGCAGCGGGGTTTCCCCCAGCACCCCGAAGGCCAGCGGCTTGCCCGGCTTCATGCGCACCTGCCAGATACTGACCTCACCCTCGGCGCTCAGGACATCCTTCACGAAGTCGAAGTCCCCGAGCGATACTCCACCACTGGTGACGATGAGGTCCGATTCCCGGGCCTCACGCAAGTGCGACGTCAGGTTCTCGACCGTGTCCCGCGCGATGCCGTGCAGCCGCACCTGCGCGCCCCAGGCCTGCGCCATGGCCGCCAGCACGTAGGCGTTGCTGTCCCGGATCTTCCCGGAGGGCAGGTTTTCCCCCGGCGGCACGACCTCGTTCCCGGTGGAAAGAATCGACACTACCGGCCGCCGGTGCACCGGCGCCTCGGCCACCCCCACCGACGCCAGCAACCCCAGCCGTGCCGGCGTCAGCACCTGCCCGGCGCTGGTCACGTCCGCGCCGCGCACGATGTCTTCGCCAGCCTCCCGCACGTTGTCGCCGGATCGCGGCGGCCGGTAAACGCATACCTCTCCCGCCGGGGCTCCGCCAGTTCTTCTTGCCTCGTCCGTCTCTTCGAAGCGAACGACCGCATCCGCGCCATGCGGCAAGACTGCCCCGGTCATGATGCGGATGGCCGTTCCCGGCTCCAGCACCGCGCCTGCGGGGTCGCCCGCCGCCACCTCAAACGAGACCGGAAGCCGTGCGGGTTCCTCCCAGGTCGCGTGGGCCACGTCCTGGCAGCGCACGGCGAAGCCGTCCATGGCCGAATTGCGGAAGGGAGGCACGTTGTCTCGCGCGCGCACAGGCTCCGCGACCACCCGGCCAGCGGCCTGCAGCAACGGCAGGCGCTCCACCGGGAGTGGCCCAACCACCGCAAGAATGCGTTCGAGCGCATGGTCAACCTCAACCATGCGCTCGACGTTTTCCCAGGGTCGTTCAATGAGCGGTGTTTTCGGCTCTGGCACGCACCAGCTCCCCGTGGCCGTTCCCTCGCCTACGCGCTGGCGGCACTCTCGCTTTTCAGGCGCTCCATAGCGTCAACCAGGTCCTGGACCGCGGCAGCGGACGTGTGCAACGCGGCCTTCTCGTCGTCCGTCAGGCTCAGTTCAATGACCTGGCGCACGCCGCCCTCGCCGAGCTTGACCGGCACACCGACGAACAGGTTCCGCAGCCCGTACTCGCCTTCCAGGTGCACGCTGCATGGCAGAACACGGCGCTTGTCGAGGAGGATGCTGTCAACCATCTCGACAACCGAGGCGCCAGGTGCCTGGTAGGCGCTGCCCGTCTTCAGCAGCGAAACGATCTCCGCGCCGCCGTTCGCGGTACGATCCTCAAGCGCCTTGACCACCTCAGGCTCGAAGATCTGCGTGATCGGCACACCGGCGATGGTGGAGTAGCGCGAGATCGGCACCATGGTGTCACCGTGACCACCCAGCACCATGGCGGTGACATCTTCGACCGAGACATCTGCCTCTGCCGCGATGAAGCAGCGGAAGCGCGCCGAGTCAAGCACGCCCGCCATCCCAATCAACCGCTCGCGTGGCAGGCCCGCTGCCTCGAAGGCGACGTGGCACATGGCATCGAGCGGGTTGGAGACGATGATGAAAACGGCATCCGGCGAGGCTGCCACGGCTTGCTCGACGACTGATTTCACGATTCCCATGTTGGTGCGCAGCAGATCATCGCGGCTCATGCCCGGTTTGCGGGCGATACCCGAGGTGACCACGACGACGCTCGAGCCCCTGGTGGCCTCATAGTCGTTCGCGCCAGTCAACTGGCTGTCGTAGCCGAGCACCGGGGCGGTCTCCGCCAGATCGAGCGCTTTACCCTGCGGCATTCCCTCGACGATATCGACCAGGACAACGTCCGCGTAGTCCCGCAGCGCCAGATACTGGGCGACCGCGCCGCCCACCATGCCAGCGCCAACGACGCTCACCTTTGGCCGTGCCATGCTTGCCTGCATCTCCCTAGATGACCCGGTCCGCGCGACCAGGTTGCCCAACGTTTCCGCTGCCGCAAGGATACGCGCTACGGACTTGTCGCTGTGCGGAGCGCTGCCGCGGGTTGCGCCAAAACTGCGCATTGACGCGTATCAGGCCACCTCCCTATAATCAGCCGGTGCCTGCCCAGGTGGCGGAATCGGCAGACGCGCTAGCTTGAGGGGCTAGTGCCCGTTAAGGGCGTGAAGGTTCAAATCCTTTCCTGGGCACCGGAAAGAACCAGCCGAGGGCGATTAGCTCAGCTGGAAGAGCGCCACGTTTACACCGTGGATGTCAGAGGTTCGAGCCCTCTATCGCCCACCATGACCGGCGCGGCACATCGACAACCTGCCAAGGTAGCTCAGTTGGTAGAGCTCACGACTGAAAATCGTGCGGTCAGCAGTTCGAGTCTGCTCCTTGGCACCAGGTGTTGAGTAGCGCACCCTCGCTCCCGACAATCGGGAGCGAGGGTTTTTGCTTGTGGCGTCTGGGAAACGTAGAGCGCCTATCGATCTGATTCGACCGGCAGATCACTGCGCTCGCCCCACTCGTTCCAGGAGCCATCGTAGTTTGCGTAGTTGCCGTGGCCGGTGCGGTCCAGCGCAAAGAGCAGGGCCGTCGCCGTCACGCCGCCGTTGCAGTAGGCAATGGCGCGCTCATCCTCCTGCACCCCGCTGGCGGCCAGGAACTCGCGCAACTCCTCGACTGGCTTCCACGTGCCATCCGCATTGACCAGCGCCTTGGCCGGGACATGCAGCGCCGTCGGGATGCGCCCCCCGCGGCTGCCTCGCGCCACCGCGCCGGTGTACTGCCCGGCGTCCCGCGCGTCCAGGATCTGCCGACCGCCAGCACCGATCGCCGCCTGCACACCCGCGACATCTTCCACCAGATCCGGCCGCGCTTGCGGGGTGAAGTGCGCTGAGCTCG
>JALYWD010000662.1 GCA_030852885.1 Chloroflexota bacterium
CCGGGCCCATCGACGATCCCGATCCAGTACCCAGGCCAACTGAACGTCTCCGGGCTGGCAATGGCGACCAACCCGCAGTCCCGCTGCGCAAGCCACAGGCGCAGCACCGCCAGCCAATCATCCCCGGACGCCTCGGGAGCGGGCAGAGCGTCAACCGGATGGTGAGTGAGGTTGGCGACGAAGTCCGTGACAATGTCGCCAACGCGCTGCGAAGTGCTCATGCCGTACCTCCAGAGGCGTCACCAGTGCTGCCAGCATAATGTTCGTTGTGGTGCAGTATATTGCACCACCAGGAGTGGCTTGATGAGGAGTACACCGCACCGATGAACACGAGCTGGCTGGCGCAGTGTGGGTTGCGTACCCAGGCGGTGCACGGTGGAGTCGTCCCCGATCCCGTCACTGGCGCGATTGCGCCGGTCATCTCCCCGGCCGTGAACTTCGCCGCGAAGTTCGGCGAGATTGGCCTCTCCGCGGCCGGGAGTGACACCGACGCGTTCGTGTATTCCCGTGAAGGGCATCCCAACGGCCGCCAACTGGAGCAACGGCTGGCCCTGCTGGAAGGCGGCGAGGAGGCATTGGTCTTCGCGAGTGGGATGGCCGCCATTGCCGCGCTCTGCCTGCAACTGCTCGATGCAGGGGATCACATCATCGTCGGCGATGTGTCGTATGCCGGCAGCGCCGAACTTCTGCGCGACATGCTCCCGGCCAAGGGGATCGACGTCACGGTCGCCGACCTGTCTGTGCCCGCCGAGGTGCAGGCTGCGCTGCGCCCGCGCACGCGGCTGGTCTTCGGGGAGACCCCGTGCAACCCCACGACCAAGCTGTTCGACATCGCGGCGGTGGCGGAGATGACCCGGAGCGCGGGGGCGTTGCTCGTGGTGGACTCCACGTTTGCGACCCCGGTGGTCTCCTTGCCGCTGGCCCTGGGTGCGGACCTCGTCGTCCACTCGCTCTCCAAGTTCATTGGCGGGCATGGCGATGCCCTGGGTGGCGCCGTTGTGGGACGCGCTGCGGTCATCGGCCAATTGCGCGCGAACCTGGGCATCCGCCTCGGGGGGGTGCTCAGCCCGTTCGACGCCTGGCTCATCCTGCGCGGGTCGGAGACGTTGGAACTGCGCCTGCGCGCAAGTTGTGACAGCGCTGCCCGGCTGGCTGCTGCCCTGGAAGCGCACCCCGGCGTTGCCCGGGTCCTCTATCCGGGCCTGCCGAGCCATCCCCAGTACGCCCTGGCGCAGGAGCAGATGCGCCTGCCGGGGGCCATGCTGGCGTTTGCCGTTCCCGATGCGCAGGCATTCGGGCAGGCCCTCGCTGAGCGGGGGCGGCTCATCACCTACGCGACCTCTCTGGGGCTGACCCGCACCGTGGTCCTGTACTGCGATACGGCTGATCTGCAGCACACTACCTACCGGTTCGATGAGGCGCACCTGGCGCGGTACCAGGCATGGGCCGGTGCGGGGGTCTTCCGCTTGTCACCCGGGCTGGAAGATCCCGCGGATCTGCTTGCTGAGCTGGATGACGTGCTGAGTGCCGCTAGCCGGGCAGCGTAGCGGGAGCGCGGGACTCGCCGGCAACCGGTGGCCCGCCACGCCAGCCGATGGGTGGGGTGGCCACGACCATCAGGAGTCGCACGGGTTGCGCGACGTCCTCGTTGCGATAGCGATGATCGCCATCGGCGTTGAAAACCACGGCGTCGCCCGTCCCGGCGGAGTACTGTGCCCCACCCACCTCGAGCGTCAGGCGGCCGGCCATGATGTACAACATCTCCCGTGTGCCAGGCGGGTGGGCTTCAGCCATATGGACCTCACCGGGGGCGAAGGTCCAGGCCCAGGTTTCGAGATGATCGAGGTGATCTGATCCCACCAGCAGGCGGCCGACCCCGCCGTGCTCGCCATGCCACAACTCCGCGGCGTCGTCCGCCCGCACAATGCGCACGGACGCCCCTGCCCCGAGATCGACCAGGACGGAAACCGAGACATCGAGCGCATCCGCGATACGAACCAGCATGGCCAGGCTGGGATTGACGCGCTGCGCCTCGATCTGGAGCAACATGCCACGGCTGACTCCGGCCAGCGCCGCGAGGGCATCGAGGCTCAGGTGGCGCGATCGCCGCAGGTCACGCAGATTGCGCGCGAGCGCCGCGGCGATCTCTTCCGGCTGTGGCACACACATCTCCTGCGTCGTGGATGGTCAGCAGACGGATGCTCCGCCCGGTTGCCCGCGTCACGCCTTGACCCCGTCACCAGTCACCGGCACCGGCGAAATCGTATCGCCCACGCGAATCTCACCCTCGCTCAGGATGTCGGCGCGCAGACCGCCCTGGTGAACAAGCTCAGCGATCACGCCTGGCCGGCTCAGGCGTTGCAGGTGGACGCAGGGCTCACAGAGACAGTGGCCATAGGCACGCACCGACCCAATGCTGAACTCCTTCCCGACCAGGGCGTTGAGATCGATCCCGCGCGTGACGATGTTGCGCCGCGCCTCAGGCGCGGTGAGGTGAGCGCCGTCTGCAAACGTGGCGTGCTCCAGCGCCTCGGCCTCGATGAGGGTCAACGCATAGCCGCGCAGGCGGTTGGAGCTTGGGGAGAAGGTGCCAGCCCCTGCCGCGTACCGATCCCCCGCTAACCCCCGCCCGGGGAGCGCCTGCGCCGCAGCGACCGCCTGCATGGGCTCGGTCTTGACCGCGCTGATGTAGAGGCCAACGACATTTCCCACGCGCCGCTCGCCATTATCCGCCGCGGTGGGGAAGGGCTGGAACGGGGCGAGCAGCAGGGCCTGGTGAAAGCGCACCTCATCGGCAGCGCGGCCGACAAGGAGCGGAGCATCGGGACTGGCGATGACGGCGGACGGGGTGCCGAAGAGCAGGACGGCCGTGGGCCGGTCTGCCCCCTCCCCATTGTCGACGATGCCGATCCAGTAGCCGGGCCAACTGAATGTCTCCGGATGCGCGATCGCGACGAGCCCACAGTCATAGCGCTCGAGCCAGCCCTGCAGGACCTCAAGCCAGTCATCGTCTGGGGCATACGGTGCTGGCAGATCGAGCGAGGGATGGCGCATCAGCTCCGCCACGAAGGCGGTGACGCGTTCGCCAACCCGGTTTGACCCATCCACGGTTTGCCTCCTGGCCTGGTCTCTCGTCGCAGGCGAAGGCCATCACACAGGTCAGGATAGTGAACTGCTGCGTGCTCCAGCACTCACCAGCCATGCGTGCGGCCATGGCAAGAATATCAGCACAGGCAAGGGAAAATGTTCCGGAGGTACGGAGCGGCGGCATCAGCTTCGCAGGGAGCGATGCAGCATAGTGGACCGGAGGCGAAAACAGTCAACTGCCAACACCTCTCCCAACGCGCTCCAGCCCGCCCTGAAGATGAGGTACACCTCGTGCAGGAACAGGGCAGTGACGACACGGCCAAGGGCGTCAGCGCGAGAGCGTTGAGGCGGACGGGCAACCGGCCGCGACGGGAGCAGCATGCACGAGAACCTGGGCGAGAAGGGTGGCCTGCCGATCAGCGCGTTTGCGTCGCGAGAGGC
>JALYWD010000690.1 GCA_030852885.1 Chloroflexota bacterium
CCCTCGCCGCGTGCCGGCGTCTACAGCGGACCGGAATGGGCGAACCAGCAGCGAGCTGGCACTCTGCGTGCGGTAGGTCGGTCAGCGAAATGACGTTGCAAGCCAGGGAGAACGCCACTATGCAGCCACCGGCAGACATGCCGCCGGAAGAGCCGAGCACGGAGCCGCCACAGGCTCAGGAGCAGCGGGGTGGGTGGACGGTGCTCGGCAGCGATATCCTTTATGAGAACCCCTGGATCCGGGTGCGGGAGGACCAGGTCATCCAGCCAGACGGCAAGCAAGGAACCTTCGGCGTTGTGGAGTTAGGCCCGGCGGTCGCGGTTCTGCCCGTGCACGACGATGGCACGGTGTCTCTGGTGCGCGTGTTCCGCTACACCATCGATGCGGAGTGTATCGAGACGGTGGCTGGCGGCATTGGCGCGGACGAGACGGCGGAGGACGCTGCGCGCCGGGAACTGCAAGAGGAGATCGGGCTTACCGCCGATGAGCTGATCGACCTGGGCGAGACGCAGCAGATGACGGAAATCGTGGTCTCGCCGGTGCGTCTCTTCGTTGCGCGCGGACTGCAAGACGTGCCTTCCAACCCGGACCCAACCGAGGAGATCTCACGGCTGGACGTTCCGCTCCCCGAGGCCGTGGCCTGGGCGCTGCATGGGCGGATCGTGCACGCGGCGACGGTGGCACTGGTGCTCCGCGCCGCGCATCTGCTGGGTGTTGCAGACCAGGAGCAGAAGGCTCGCCGGAACGGCTGACTACGATCTGGGCGGGTCGCTTCGGGTTGGCGATCAGGGTATGGATCGTGCATCTCTGAGCCTCAGGCGACCGGATGAAGGCGCGCAAGCCACGTAGAATGCCTCACTCGTGGTGGCGCCAGGGTGACGAGCGATCCTCCGCCTCGGAGCCAGTTTGGGGCGAATCACCGCTGAAAGCGAGCGCGGACCATGCTCAACCGGACGAGTTCATGGCGGACCGGGCAGACCGCGCAACCGGTAGCCCTGGCTCAGTCCGCGGTGCGCCGGCTGGTGGCGATCCCGCACCGCATCGAAGGTGACGAACTGCTCGATGACGCGGGGCACGACCTGGCAGAGCTCGCAGACAGTCTCCGTGACGTGCGCCGCGTCAACCAGCTCTTTGGCGGCTTGCGCACGGTGCGTACGCAGTTGCCGCGCTTGCTCGCCGCGACATCGCCGGAGCGGCCAGTGACCATCCTTGACCTCGCCACCGGCTCAGCCGACATCCCCATCAACGCCGTCCGTTGGGCGCGGCAGCAGGGCCGGGAAGTGGAGATCACCGCCTCGGACTACTCGGCGGACATCCTGGCCATCGCGGCCCGGCGCGTGGCCGGCTACCCCAACATTCACGTACTGCAGTGTGACGCGCGTGAGGTCCCGTTCGCGGATGCCAGTTTCGACATCGTGCTCTGCTCCCTTGCCCTGCATCATTTCGCGCCGCCCGACGCGGTGCGGGTGCTGGCCGAAATGGACCGCGTGAGCCGCGTCGGATTCATCGTCAACGACCTGGCCCGCAGCCGTCCCGGCTACATCGGAGCCTGGTTGGTGGGGCGACTGGCTACCCGCAATCGGATCACGCGGCACGACGCGCCGCTCTCCGCGTTGCGTGCCTACACGCCGGGCGAATTGCGCGCGCTGCTGGACAGGGCCGGCGTGGCGGATGTTGAGGTCCGGAGTAGTCCCTGGTTCCGGATGTCGGCAACCAGAATCCACGGTTACCCCGGCCAACCCGGAGAACAGACGCCGCCGGTTGTCGCGGCGCGCGTTCAAGCCGGGGCTCCCTCATGACCGGCGATCGGTCACGGACCACGTACCAGGCGATTGTGGTGGGGGGCGGACCAGCGGGCAGCACCACAGCGCGGTTGCTGGCGGAAGCAGGGTGCCGGGTGCTGTTGCTGGACAAGGCCGCCTTCCCCCGTCACAAGGCCTGTTCCGACTACCTCAACCCGGCGGCCGTGCGCGTCCTGCGCGAGTTGGGCGCTATGGACGCGCTGTGGGCTGCGCACCCGCACCCGATGCAGGCGATGCGCGTGCACGCACCTGGAGACCGGATGTTCGAGGCGACCTTCCGGGACGTGGAACCTGGGCACGTCGCGCTCGGTATCACCCGCCACCGGCTCGATGACGGGCTGTTGCAACAGGCGGTGGCGGCCGGGGTCGAGGTCCGGGAGCGGGCGCACGTGCGCGATCTGGTGCTGGACCGGGGACGCGTCGTGGGCGTCCAGGTCACCAGCGGCGGGGTTCGCGAGACGATCCGCGCGCCGATCACGATCGGCGCGGATGGCCACCACTCGGTCGTCAGCCGCCGGTTGGAACTCGATGTCCCGGTGCGCTGGCCACGGCGAACCGGGCTGGCCGCGCACTTTCGCGGCCTGGACCGCCTGGGCGACTGGGGCGAGCTGCACGTCACCAGCGGCGGGTACGCCGGGTTGGCCCTGCTGGAAGATGGCCTGGCGACTGTCACGCTGGTCACCAATGTCGATGCGGTGGCGCAACGCGCTGGTTCGGTCGAGAGCTACTACGACGAGAAGTTGGCGGAAATCCCGATTGTGCGCGAGATGGTGGCCCGGTCGGAGCGCGTGGGACCGATCCGTGGGGTCGGTCCGCTGGCACGCCGGGTCCGCAGGCGCACGGGAGACGGTTATCTGCTGGTGGGCGACGCGGCGGGCTTTCTCGACCCCTTCACAGGTGAGGGCATCTACAAGTCGCTGCAGGGGGCGCGGCTGGCAGCGCCGGTGATCGTGGCCGCGCTGGAACGGGGTGATACCTCAGCCCGGGCCCTGGCGCCCTACACGCGTGCGTACCGGCGGGCCTTCTTTGCGAACACGCAGGTGCTGCGGATCGTGCAGGCGTTCGTCCATTCCCCGTCACTGATGAGCTACGTGATCGACCGGCTGGAGCAGCGCGCCGAGTTGGGGCGTTTGCTGACCGGGGTGGTCAGTGATCTGCGCCCGGCCCAGCAGGCGTTGTCGCCGCTGTTCCTGGCGCGGCTACTGCGGCCATAAGGGAGCAACGCCGCTATGCAATCCACCAACACCATCGAGATCGCGGGTGACCTGGACCAGATCGTCGCCATGGCGGCGGCGGTGGAACGCTGGCCGGAGATCCTGCCCCATTATCGCTGGGTGACCGTGCTGGACGGCAGCGGCGACCGGCGGACGGTGGAGATGGCCGCTCGCCGCGACTGGTTTCCGGTGAAATGGCAGGCGGTACAGGAGATCCGGCGCGATGGCGCGACACCAGTGATCACCTTCAAGCATGTGCGTGGTGTCACCAAAGGGATGGATGTCGCCTGGACCTTTGAGCCAATGGCGGACCGGGTCCGGGTCCAGATCTGGCACGGTTTCGATCCCCCGTGGCCCCTGGTGGGCAACTTCGTTGCCAACCGCGTGATCGGGCCCCACTTTGTGGAAGCAATCGCCGGCAAGACGCTGGCGACAATCAAGATGCGCATTGAGCGAGAACGCGCTCGGGCGGGAGAAGCAGCATGAGCGCAAGCAGCAACGGCAGCACGGGCAAGAAGCACGGCGTCGCGATCACGGGCATCGGCGCGATCACCCCGATTGGGCACGGCGCGGAAGGTCTCTGGGAGGGCGTCCGCAACGGATGTTCCGCGGTCCGCCCCGTTACCCGCTTCGATGCCTCGGCGCTTCCCAGCCAGATGGCGGCGGAGGTCGAGTTTGACCCGTTGAGCGTGCTGGATCAGCGCGAAATCCGCCGGCTCGACCGGTACTCGATGTTCGCGGTCGCCGCCGCCAAGATGGCGCTGACGGATTCCGGGCTCACCGCCGCCGAAGCCCAGGCCGCCAACGCCGGGGCCTACATCGGCTCTGCCCTGGGTGGCACGGCATTTGGCGAAGAACAGCACAAGATCTACATCGAGCGCGGCCCACGGGCGGTCAGCCCGCTGCTTGCCTTGTCCGTCTTCGGCGGTGCGGGGTCCTCCAACGTGGCAATGAACCTGGGCTTGACCGGTCCCGGACTCGCCTACGGCAACTCCTGCGCGGCGGGGGCACTGGCTATCGGCGAGGCAGCGCGGTTGGTGGCCGACGGCCGGGTCGAAGTGATGCTGGCCGGAGGCGCGGAAGCCCCGCTGGCCCCGCTCACCTTCGGCGCATTCGCCCTGATCCGGGTGCTTTCGACCCGCAACGACGATCCCCAGACAGCGAGCCGGCCCTTCGACGGGGAGCGCGATGGGTTCGTGATGGGCGAGGGCGCGGCGGTGCTTGTCCTGGAAAACCTGGAGCACGCCCGGGCCCGTGGCGCGCGGATTTACGCCGAGATCCTGGGTCACGGCGTAACGAACGACGCCCACCACATGACACAGCCGCGGCCTGACGGCATCTGCGCGGCGCGAGCGATGACCGAGGCGATGCGGGACGCCAGTGTCTCACCCGACGCGATCGGCTACGTTAACGCCCACGGTTCATCGACCGTGTTGAATGACTCGACGGAATGCCGCGCCGTGCGACTGGCTCTCGGCGATCACGCGGATCACGTGTCAATCAGCGGCACCAAGGGACTGCACGGGCATTCGCTGGGCGCAACCGGCGCGATCGAACTGGCGGTGGCGGCCATGGCGCTGCAACGGGGGCACCTGCCAGGCACCGCCAACCTGCAGACCAAGGACACCGCCTGTGACCTGGACGTGATCCCGCCCGGTGGCCGGGACGAACAGGTCGAATACCTGCTCGCCAACTCCTTCGGGTTCGGCGGCATCAACACCAGCCTCGTGCTGGGGGCAGCGAGTTGAGTGCGCGAAGCGACAGGCAGGATAATGGCGA
>JALYWD010000712.1 GCA_030852885.1 Chloroflexota bacterium
GCCCGAAATCGCTGGCGGTGGCGTCTGTTACCAAGGCTCTACTTACCATTGCCATTAGTCGGGATAGCGCTGCGCAGCACGCGGTTCATCACCCGCCGAAGAAGTACCGCACGAGGTGGAAGAAGACCGGGGCGGCGAAGCAGAGCGAATCGATGCGGTCCAGGATGCCGCCGTGGCCCGCAATGAGCGCGCCGAAGTCTTTCACACCCCGGTCGCGCTTGATGGCGGACATGGTCAGGCCGCCGGAGAAACCCATCAGCGCGATGACCAGCGCCATCACCGCCGCCTGCCAGGGCCGGAAGGGTGTCAGCCACCAGAGGGCAGTGCCGAGCAGCGTGGCGCTGGCGACGCCGCCAATGAACCCTTCCCAGGTCTTGTTCGGGCTGACCAGCGGCGCAATCTTGTGCCGGCCAAAGAGCTTGCCCCAGATGTACTGCAGGACATCGCTGCTCTGCACCACGATCAGCAGGAAGAGAAGCAGCTTCGCGCCGCCGCCTTCGCCGTTAGCGTCCAGCATCAGCAGCGCCGGGGCGTAGCTGACACAGTAGACGCAGATCATCAGGCCCCACTGGATGACGGCGGTGCGCGCCAGGAAATCCTCGGTATCCCCGGCCAAGGCGACCCGCGCCGGGACCAGCAGGAAGACGAACACCGGGATGAAGATGGCGAAGAGGCCATACCAGTCCCGCCAGACCAGCCAGTACTGCACGGGCGTGACCACGAAGAAGATCCAGAGCAGCGCGCGGTGATCGCCGTGGCGCGTCGCGGCCAGGGTGACGAACTCGCGCAGGGCCAGGAAGGAGATGCCCATGAACAGCAGCGCCGCGCCAGTGCGCCCGGTCAGCAGCGCCAGCGCCAGCACCGCGCACATCACCCACCAGGCGCGGACGCGGTCGTTGAGGTTGCTGATGGTGGCGCGGGCCGCATCGCTGCGGGCGCGCCGCGCCAGGATCTCGCCAATCATGGTGGCGACGATCAGCACGGCCAGGATGCCGCCGCCCAGGGCCTGCAACCCGGGGTCCATGGTCAGGGGGTTAGTGATGTTCATGCCGGATCCAGGGCGATGAGCGCCGCGCGCGCCCGTTCGAGGAAGGCGTCCTTGCCCTCGTGCGGTTCGAGGTGCAGCGGTGCGCCAAAGGTGACCCGGCTGAGTTGCGGCACCGGCGCGAACTCTCCTTTCGGCATGATGCGCCCCAGGTTGTGCAGCTTGACCGGGACCAGGTCCACATCGGGCCGCTGCCGCGCCAGGAAGTGCAGCCCGGCGCGGAAAGGCGCCACCTCACCCCCAGCGCCGCGCGTGCCCTCCGGGAAGATGATCAGCGATGCGCCCTCATCGAGCGCGGCCATCAGTTGATCGAGCTGCTGCCGCAGCGCCGCCAGGTTGCCGTCGCGATCCACCAGGACCGCGTTGAAGATGCGGGTGGCGGCAAAGCGGCGCAGCGCGCTCTTCTCCCAGTAGTCCCGGGCGGCCACTGGCCGCGTGCGCTGGCGGATGGCGCTGGGCAGCACGGCCCAGAGCACCACCACATCGAGGTGGCTGGTGTGATTCGCATAGAAGATGCACTGTCCCTGGCAGATACCACCGCCCGCCACCCGCACACTCGGGCCGCTTGCGAGCCGGGCGAGGAACGCGATCAGGCGGGCCAGCAGCGCGATCACGCCTGGTCCCTGTTCAGGTAGGAAGCGATCAGGCGGAGCCGGTTGCCGATGGTCAGCACCTCGCCGATGAGGATCACCGCCAGCGCCACGGCGAGCACGCTGCCGCGAGGCCACCCGGCGAACACGTCAACAATGGAGAGGATGCAGCCAGCGATGAGCATGTGCATGCGGCGCGGCTTGGCCATCGGGCCGTCGTAGTACTGCGGCGTGCCGAGCGTGACGCCGAGCGCGCGCACATAAGCGACGATGATGGAGAACGTGGCCGCCGCCCAGCCAAGTTGCGCACCCCAGGCAAAGTCAGCCACGGCGTAGCCCGCGCCGGCCAGGAAGAGCGTGTCGGCAAAGCGGTCTGGCAGTTCGTTGTAGATGCCGCCGACCGGGGATTTCATGCCGCCCTCGACGGCCAACATGCCGTCGAAGAGGTTGCAGAGCAGGCGCAGCGGCATCATGGCGGCGGCAATCAGCAGCAGCACCACCCGTGGGCCATCCGCCACCCGCGCCGAGGCCACGAAGCAGGCCGCCGCCACCGCCGCGAACACGACGCTGGCGATGGAAATCTGGTTCGGGGTCAGCCCCAGCCGTTGCAGCTTCGGCGCAGCGCGGTGCGCCCAGCCCGTATCCCGGGCCGGCACCGGCCGCCGTGCCATCTGCTCTGCGTCGTCCATCACGATCACCCCGCCGTGCGACGTTGCCTGCCCTGCCAGTGTATTGCCACGAGGAAGGACGCTGGCGACGCCATCTCTCCTCGGGACACAGGATACGAGGGCCACTGACCGGGAGCGACCGTAGCGCGTACGGGGAGTGTCCTGGAACCGAAGTCTCCGGACAGCTATCCGAAGACGGAGCGCCTGGCCAACGACCGGTCCAGGAGACGCGCTTCCGCGCGCACGGGTTTGAACTATGGGAGAATGTAACATTGTATGTTACATTCTCCCATAGCGATTCTCCTGGAGAAGCAGGCGGGGATCGCATTGCCACAAGAACTGGAGAATTCGCCGTGTCAGCATCGGAAGACAGCGTCCATTCCAACACCGACCTCGACAGTGAGACACCGGCGAAAGACCATCACGGGGCCGGGGCGCACTTCGCGGACGAGAAGGCCGTCGCCAATTACGCGGAGGGTCCCCCGCGACTCGTGCCGGGCCTCGAAGCGCTGCATCGCATGGCTCTGATCCTCCTCGCCGAGCGCGCGCCGCGCGACGCCAGGGTGCTGGTGTTGGGAGCGGGCGGCGGCATGGAACTCAAGGTCTTTGCCGAGGCGAAGCCGGCTTGGGAATTCGATGGCGTTGACCCGGCCGCCGCCATGCTGCGCCTCGCGGAAGCGACACTGGGCCCGCTTGCCGCTCGCGTCCGCCTGCACGAGGGGTATATCGAAAGCGCGCCCGCCGGGCCATTCGACGCCGCGGCGTGCCTCCTGACGCTCCACTTCCTGCCAGCGGAGGACCGTCTGCGCACGTTGCGGGAGATGCATCGCCGGATGCGGCCGGGCGCTCCGCTCGTGGTGGCGCATTTCAGCTTCCCGCAGGGTGAGCATGAGCGCTCGCTCTGG
>JALYWD010000706.1 GCA_030852885.1 Chloroflexota bacterium
ATCGCGGCCGCCTTTCACCGTCCCGGAACCCGTCAGGAAGCGTTCGCCTCCAGCCGCGCACGGAGGCGGTCCTCCTGCTCGCGCAGTTCCGGCGTGAACTCCTCTCCGAAGTCCTCCGCCTCGAAGAATGGGCGGATTTCGAGGTCGCTGTCTTCGTTCATGGGGTTGGGGCAACGCTTCGCCCACTCGATGGCCTGCTCCATGGAATCGACCTGCCAGATCCAGTAACCGGCAATGAGTTCCCTGGTTTCCGCGAATGGTCCGTCCGTGACCATCCGCTTGTCGCCGGAAAAGTGCACGCGCACGCCGGCAGAGCTTGGCTTGAGTCCGTCGCCGCTCTGCATGATGCCGGCGTTGACCAGTTCTTCGTTGTACTTGCCCATCTCGACAAAGAGCTGTTCGGATGGCATGACACCGGCCTCGCTGTCCGGGGTTGCCTTGACGATGACCATTACGCGCATGAGATCGATCCTTTCTCTCCGGCCTTTGGCCTCTCACCGGGAAGCTGCTGCCTCGTCCCACACCATTGTCGACCGGGGTTGCGCGCTTTCGACCGCGCGTCAGAATCAGGATCGAACGCGGTGACCGCTGGCGCGATTTGCGTAAGCCGGCTGACCACGTAGCGCGCGTATCGTTCACCAGCGCGGACGATCTGGAGGGAGTACCGGAGAGTCTTCGCGGTTGCCGCGATGATCCCAACGCGCGTGGGCATTCCCCTCCGGGCTCGTTTCATGAGCCTCAGGGACATGGCGGAACGATCCGTGCATGATACGGAGGTCAATTGGACTTGCGCATGATGCCGGAAAGGGTGTCTGCAATGAGTGACACAATGGACCGCGTCGTCATTCTCAACGACACGACACCCCAAGGGCTGGCGGAGGCTATCAACCGGATCATCAACCGGGTCCAGGGAGGGCAGACGCCGGCTGAGGTGGTGTCGGTATCGTACCAGGCGCTTTCGGCGCTCTCACTCAGCCAGCCCGGCACGCCGGACTACTCGGCACTCCTGCATCTGCGAGGTGAGCGGCTGCCCGACGACCTGTAGGTTGAGCGGCAAGAAGGAGAAGGATATCCGTGGAAACACCCGACGTGATCGAATTCCTGCGCTCGCTGCGCAGCGTGCGCCGCTTCACCCCGCGGCCGGTGCCGCAGGACGCGGTGGATGATCTCCTGACGGTGGCGCGCTGGAGTGGGAGCGCCAAGAACGTGCAGCCGTGGGAGTTCATCGTGGTGCGTGACCCGGAGACGCTGCGACAACTTGGTGCGCTGCCGGGCTACGTGGCGCATCTGGCCAACGCCCCACTGGCCATCGTGCTGGTGATGGATGGTGATCCCAACGCGGTGCAGCAGGAAACGTACGACGAGGGGATCCTCAGCCAGCGCATTCAACTGGCGGCGCAGGCCCACGGCCTGGGCTCCTCCATCGGCTGGTTCCACGGCGAGGGACGAGACAAGGCCAAGGAAATCCTCGGGGTGCCGCAGGACCGCCTGCTGCGCACCGCCGTCTCCGTTGGCTACGAAGACTCCGGCGCCGAGGGTGGCCGCATGCATCCCGAGCAGGCGCGGAAGCCACTGGCGGAACTGGTGCACCAGGAGCGCTGGGGCGAGAGATAGTGCCCTGTCAGGGACCTGGGCCAGGGGCGCCGTCGCGACCCTTCGATAGCCTACGACGGCGTGAGTGAGCGTCCTGGGAGGGCGGCATGCCAGCCTATGTCATCGTGGGTGATGTCGTGACCGACGACGAGCGCTTGCATGCGTACGCGAGGTTGGTACCAACCACACTGGAGCCATTTGGCGGCCAGTTACTGGTTCGCGGAGGGCGCATCGACGTCGTTGAAGGGGATTGGCGCGTACCACGAACGGTCATCATCGCGTTCCCCAGCGTGGATGACGCGTGGAAGTGGTACCAGTCGGACGCCTATCAGGAGATCATCGAGCTACGGAATGAGGCCGCCGACACCGGCTACTTGGTCATCGCCGAGGGCGTGGACTGATTCAGCCAGGAGGGCGACAGATGGGAGCCGGTTCCGAGACAGGTTCATCCGCCGTCTGCAGTGCCAGGCGTCGACCGGGGATCGCCTGATCCGCCAGACAAAATACGTAGTTCTACGCATGTGATTCCTGCCGATTGCCATCATCCTGCAAGTGGTCATGACGCATGGCCAAGAGTGTTGACAGGCGAAAGGCGTAGTGTCCATGGCTCCGTCAATCAACATCGAACCGCGGTACGTGATGATTCTCGTCGATGAGGGCCAGACATCCGGCGAAGCAACGGTTACCTATCGCTCGCCCGACGTCGTCCCGGTCATCTGGGAGCGCAAGCTGGGCAGTCGCTGGGAACGGCGCGTTGTTGACCTTTACTCCGGACAGTACGTGATCGAACTCGAAGCCGGCGACGTGTATGAGGTCCTCCTGTACGATCGCTCAGATGTTGACCCGAATGTCGCCATCGACGATCCAGGTTCTCCCGTCGACCGAGCCGCGGCGGCTGGGCTGACCAAGCGAACGGAAACGGTGTTCACCGAGAACGAAGAGAAGAGCGCCGGCGGCACGTATGTGGCCTGGGTTCCCAACAACAGCGTCGGCACGAAGTTCCGCGCCATCATGGATGTCGGGCGCTCAGCGCCTCTGCAGACCGACGAAGGCGTTGACTTCATCCCGAACCCGATGGCGGTCCTCACCTCTGACTACGCTACCAGTCACATCTTGTGGTTCGGCTCCGAGGCCATCATTCCGGAAACAGAGTACTGGGCGGCCTTGCTGCTCGTCGGCGAAGAAGGTGGCTGGCAGAGCGTGACGTACCTCTTCAAAACGCAGAAGCGTGACGTCGAACTCATCCTGAAGTTTGCCCACATCATCAACGACGGCTCCGCCGGCACCAACGAGGCATCCTTCCGCTTCTTTGTCCTGGATGGCAACGCCTTTGCCGACGCTTGCTATCTCGACGAACGGACGATCTGGGACAAGGGAAACGAAGAGGGCCAGTTTTCGCTGGAGTACCTCGCGCTCAGCGCCGATTGCAACGTCCCCATGCACATCACTTCGCGCGAAGGCATGACCGACCGGGGATTCGTTGCAGTCCTGACCCGGGGCATTGGCAAGGTCGTCGATAACAACGACGACATTTCAGGCAACTTCAACCCGAGCAATGATTTCCCGGATAACCCACCGTTCCAGCACGACATCTTTCCCGATGCCTTTCTCTACCTTCCGGTGGCAACCAACCGCGACCAGCCGGAAGAGTTGGAGGATGTTGACTTCGAGACGGTCGTCGTGCCATTGAACAATCCCGGCGACAACGAGTTTCGCTACTCGGTGGTTGCCACGTATTCGGTGACCTACTCCTGACAGAGAGGTCTCAGGAACCCGATATCGATCCTTGAGGCAGCACTCCGGGTGGACCAGGTCAGCGCTGGTCCGCCCGGGTGTCCACCACAACGAATCAACTCTGAGCGTCGTCATCACGCGGAAATTGGCGGCGATGGCGCGTGGGTGTCAACCTTCCGGTACGGGAGCACCTTACTTCTTCACCTGCCGGTTCTTCCTGAGCTCTGCCTCAGCGGCGTAGGCATCGGCGATCATCTGCAAGGAGTGTGCAACCGAGCGTTGCAGGGGCATTGATCCGCGGCGGAATGCCAGAACCTGCTCGTGCCATTCAGGCGGACGTTCCGTCATCACACTGACTTCCTGCAAGAGCAGACTTTGCACGAAGATGCCGTGTCCGAGGCCATGCATGAGCAGTGCCGGGTCTGACTCCGGCAGGAACCGGAGCGTGGCGTCGCTGGCCGCGTGGGCCTGAACAAGCGCGTCTCCTGACGGATGCGCCCCGAGGTTGAGGAAGTTCCAGCGTAGCTGCGCGTGCGCATGGATCTTTCGATCAGCCTCGGCGCCGTGCTCCTCGACAGCCTTTCGCACCTCATCCCAGCGCGGTTCTCGAACTGGCACGACTGCCGGCTCCGGGTCAAACGGGTGGTACCAGCGTTCGTACTCCTGCGGCCGCAGCCGCACATAAACGGCTCGCGCCCAGCCTTCAAGCATCGCCCGTTCAATGGCAAACGCTTCGGAGTAGTAGCTGCCGAGCAGCAGGTCCAGGGCCGGCTTCATTCCCCTCGCGGCAAGCATGACCAGTTGCACATGGAGTCCCGCCGCGGCATTCCCGACGTCTCCCTCAGGCCACCAGGCAGCGCGGGCGTTGGCATGCTCAACCGTGTGCATCGAGGACAGGAGCGAAGCGCCCTGGAGGAAGAGCGTGATTTCGCTGGTCGCACTCGCCTCGTTGCGTGCGCGCTGATTGGCCTCCCACGCCTCCGCGTACTGGTAAGCCGACGTTACCCGCTCTGGTTGGTCGCTAAACGTCCGGACCACGTTCGGCACTCCCCGTGTACCCATGCGATGTGTAGTCGTTGCGCTGCCGGGAGTATTTCACCATTCATTGTCGAACTTCGCATGAGCAACGTGCAGGACCAGACCCGTTGTGCTGGGGTGAAATCGCGGGCACAAGGTGCAAAGTCGAGGAGAAAGAGAGCCGCCCCGTCAGAAGTGATGGGACAAGCTCTTGCCCAATGAACTGAAAGATCCTCAC
>JALYWD010000713.1 GCA_030852885.1 Chloroflexota bacterium
CGCTCCGGCGTGTAGGCTAGGAAGTGGCCGCATGCCATGGGGTGGATGAGATGCGGCGTGGACCCCAAGGCGGGTTGACCGTCTCCGCGCTCGCGGCGGGGGACACCGATGAGAGGGGAGGACTCAGTCCAATGAAGAGCAAGCTGTTTTCTGGTCTCGCAATCGCTGCGATTGCCTCGACGGCGCTGGCTGGCGCCGCCGGTGCGCAGTGGACGGATACGTCCAGCGGCGGCAACGGTGGTGTCTCCACCGCTGACAGCAGTGGTGGCGCGGTGACGATCGGCTCCACCAACAGCGGTGGTTCCGACGGCATGCAGACTGCCATCGACAATGCCCTGGTTTCTGGCGATGACATCGCCCAGGCCGTGATCGCGGCGATCTACGGCGGTTAGAAACCCCCGTACCTGGCAACGTCTTGAAGCACCGGCCCGTTCGGGCCGGTGCTTTTTTCTTGTGGCGCGAAACTGCGGTTCTTCATGTGGACTTGACGCGCCTTGTGCTGGGCGGGAGAGAACGATGTTGACTGGATCACTTCCGCGCAAGCTCGTCGCACTGTTGCTGGTGGGTGCGCTCACCACGGCCATGCAGGCCGTCGTGCCGCCAGGCCTGGTCCACGCTCAGGCGACGCCCGGGGCAAGTCTGGTCCAGGCCGGAGACCAGTACACGCCGGTGGTGGCATCGGTCTTTTCCACACCGCGCTGGTTCACCGGCTCGGATGGCCAGGCGCACCTGGTCTACGAGTTGAGCGTACTCAATGCGTTCCCGGTCGAGGTCAGGCTGGCCGAACTGGAGGTACTCGATGGCGGGAGCGGGACCCCGATTGCGACATTCAGGGGAGATGACCTCGGCGCAATCTCGTCGTTACTCAGCGTGCCCGCTACGTCCACGGCAGTGTTGCCTGCCTCCGCCAGTGGCATGGTCTGGCTGGATATCCCGTTCGCGACCGCGGGTGATCTCCCCGCGACGCTGACGCACCGGCTGACCGTCTCTGTTCCCCCAGGACTCCCAGTGCCAACCACGATCACCAGCGAAACGGCTCCGGCGACGGTCGATTTACGGCCGCCCGTGGTGCTCGGCGCACCCCTTACCGGCGCCCAGTGGGCGGCAGTCGGAAGCTGCTGCGATGGCCCACACCGGCGATCGGTACAGCCGGTCAACGGCAACCTTTACCTGGCGCAGCGATTCGCCATTGATTTCAACCAGCTCGATGCGGAGAACCGGTTCAGCACGGGAGATCCCGGCCGGAACGAAAGCTATCCCACCTACGGGCAACCGGCTTATGCCGTGGCGAACGCGACTGTCGTCACCGCGGTGGATCAATACGAAGATCAGGTTCCCGGTGAGACTGTTGGCGTCACGCTGGAAAATGCTGACGGGAACCACGTGGTGCTCGATCTGGGCGATGGGCATTTTGCGTTCTACGCGCACCTGAAGCCCGGCAGTGTGCTTGTCCAGGCCGGGGATATGGTCACTCGCGGCCAGCAGATAGGGGAGGCGGGGAATACCGGGAGTTCTGACGGCCCGCATCTGCACTTCCACGTTATGGACGGGCCCTCTGTGCTCGCTTCGGACGGGCTGCCCTACGTCTTTGCCGAGTTCGAGGTCGCTGGACGCATGCCGCCCCTCAGCGAAGTAGAGAGTTTCTACCTCGCGCAGGAGCCCGTCCCGCTCGACACCGATGAGGCCGGAGAGCGGCAGGACGAACTCCCGCTGGGTGGCGACGTGGTTGCCTTTCCCCCGCTGCCGGCTAGCTAGCGGGAACGGGCGTTGCGTCACCGCCGGTCAACCACTGATAGGTGTTTCCCAGGTCATCCCGGATCACGGTGGCCTGGCCGTTGGTGGTCGCGGCGTGGAGATCTTCGTCTGGCACGAATTCACGGAATGACCAGCCGTCCGGAAGGGTGAGCCGGCCAGCCAAACCTGCCAGCACGGAAAAGTCGCCATGCGGATCATCTGGCGCAACATAGGTCTGCATGACATAAATGCCGCCATCCGGAGCTACCAGTTCGAAGACTGGCTGGCCAGCCAGATAGATGTAGTCGGTGTTCCGGGCCACCACCATTCCCGAGTACGCGGGCCGATCCTGCGGCATGGGCCCTGCTGGCAGTTCCAGGGTAGCCACCAGTTGCATGTCCAGCCCCTCGAACGATTCGACCGCGCCGTCAATATTCGCGGAGATCTGGTCGTACGCCACGAAGCGGGGACCATTCTTGAACACCATGGGGACGCCAAGCCGGCGGGCCTCGGTGCGCGCATCAATGGCCTCCCAGGTCGCCAGCGGGCAGTCGTTCAAGCCCTGGGTGGTGTAGACGCGCATGGCGATGCCATCGCGGGCGCCGCCGATCTCCGGCACCAGGATTTCACAGTACCGGATACCGCGCAGGCTCTGG
>JALYWD010000738.1 GCA_030852885.1 Chloroflexota bacterium
CTCCAGCCCCGGCGTGCCCTTCTCGACGATGAACAGGGCCTGCTCGCCATCGGCCCAGGCCAGCACGATGTAGTAGCTGGCCCGGTCACCCCCGGTGACGAACCACTTCTCTCCGTTGATGAGCCAATCGTCGCCATCACGCTCGGCGCTGGCCTGGATGCCCATAACGTCGCTGCCCGCGCCCGGTTCGGTGATCGCCCAGGCTTCGCTCATCTCGCCGCGCACCACCGGCAGCACCCAGCGGTCCGCCTGCTCCGGCGTTACGGCGTCCAGCAGTTCGCGTGGGCCACGGTCCGCCACGAAGAAGCCGAGGCCGTTGGTGGCTTTGCCCGACTCTTCTTCGATGGCGACCAGGTCGAGCATCGGCAGATCGGCGCCACCGACGCTGGCGGGCATATTCAGGTTGGCGAACCCGCTGGCCCGGGCCTTCGCCCGCGCGGCATCGACCTTGGCGCGATCCACCACGCCGCTTTCCGCAATCTCGGCCTCCAGCGGCCAGAGCTCATCGGCAATGAACTGGACGGCGCGCGCCTTGATCGCCTGGGCGCGCTCGGAGACTTGCCCCACTTCCATGCGTCACTCCTGTCCGTGATCGTGCGCGCTCAGGCACGGGGTGTCGCCCCGGCGCGTATGAAGGCGGCGCGTTCGGCATCGTTCCAGGGTGCGGATTTGCGCGTCTCGCGGTCGAACTTCGCGAGAACCGCTGCCGCCTCGATTGCCAGGGTGCCATCGGCGCCGTGGATGCTCTCGCGCGTGCGGATGCTGGATCGGCCAAGGGTGGTGAAGGCGGTGGCAACCGTGACCGGGCCATCCTCACGCGTCAGTTCGTGCCGGTAGTCCACCTCGACGCGCACGATGACATACCCGATTTCTCCTGGCACGCTGGCCAGGATCTGTGAGAGCGCGCGGTCCCGCGCTTCCTCAAGGTAGGTCAGGTAGAGCGCGTTGTTGATGTGCCCGTAGGCATCCATGTCGCTCCAGCGAGTCGCCACCTGCAGCGTGAAGGTGGGCGTGCGTGACTGCGGCGCGTCGTCGTCGGCCACCGGGAACTCCTGCCTCACGATCCAGAGATCGGCACATCTTCCCATGTTTCTCGCGTGCTGGCAGGCCGGGTACGGGAGGAGGGCGCGGGGATGTCTTCCCCGTGCCCTCCTGGTGCGTGATGAAACGCTGTTGCGTGGTGCGCTAGCTGGCCAGCGACATCTCCTTGACCAGCATGAAGCCGTCCAGGCGCGGCTCCCAGGTCAGATTCTCCGCCGTGCCGTAGAGGAAGGCGAGGTGCAGGATGGGCGCCACCGTGTAGGCGTCCTGGAAGACGCGGGTGATCTCGGCGAAGGCGGCGGCGCGCTCCTCGCCTACCAGCGGGTTCGCCGCTTCGATCATCCCGTCGAGATCCTCATCGCAGTAGCTGGCGACGCCGCCTGCGCAGCGGTACCAGGTTGCGGCGGTCAGCCCGACGTCCATCATCTCGTTGCCGTGGGACATGGTGCCGATCCAGCCGCGATCCTCGGGGATTTCGTCGACCGGCATGATGTACTGCTCCATGTAGGCGGCGTACTCGATGACCTCCGTGGTGGCGTTCAGCCCGATCTCGTTCAGCGCGCCTGCCACATACTCGCCCAGTTCCTCCGCGCGCAGGTACACGCCCTGGCGCACGGCAATAATCAGGGGCAGGTCGACCGGCACGCCATCCGCCGCCGCTTCGGCCACCAGTTGCCGCGCCAGGTCCGGATCGTACGGTGTTTGCTCCATCTCCGCGTTGTAGCCGGTGGCGGAGGGGCCGACCAGTTGGTTCGCCACCGCGCCGCTGGCGAAGAGGGAATCGACGACCGCCTGCTTGTCGATGGCGTAGGTGATGGCCTTGCGCACCCGGATGTCGCTCAGGGTCGGATGCACCGCATCCAGCCGCAGCGGCACGGTTTCGACGCTGATCGCTTCCTTGCAGGCGGGTGTCGTCGCGCAATCCTCGGGCGAAAGGAAGCGGCCCAGTTGCGCTTCACCGGCGATCACTTGCGCCGCGCGCACGGAGGACTCCGGACGCCAGATGTACTCAACATCCTGGATCGACTGCGCCCCCAGCGCTGCATCGGGGTAGGTGTTCCCCCACCATTCGGAGAAGGCGGTGAACGCGATCTTTTCGCCGCGTGCCCACGCAACGAACTTGTACGGCCCGGTGCCAATAGGTTGATCCACCAGGGTGTCCGGGGCTTCCCTGATCTGGCGGGCACTCGGCAGCGGCGCGAAGTAGAGGACCGCCGGCAGCAGGGGATCGGGATCGGCCGTCTGCACATCGATCGTCAGGTCATCGACGGCGGTGGCCGTGATCTGCGAGCCCATGAACTGGGCGATATCAAAGGCGTTGTCCGGATCCCACGTGTAGTTGATGCCGAACGCGGCATCTTCGGCGGTCAGGGGATCACCGTTGTGATAGGTGATCCCCTCACGCAGCTTGAAGCGGATCGTGCGGTCATCCGTCCATTCCCAGGATTCGGCCAGCTCTCCCACCAGTTCATTGGTGGCGGGGTCCCGGTTCAGCAGCGCCTCGAAGACGTTGCGCAGGATCG
>JALYWD010000717.1 GCA_030852885.1 Chloroflexota bacterium
GCAGGGTGGATGTGACGGAGCGGGCAGCGGAGATGGACATCGATGGCTCCCTCTGGTCGGTGACACGCAGCGGTGTGTCACCTTCACAGAGTGGGGCCAGCGCCCGGGGGAGCCATCAGTACAAGTACGTATTTCCGCTTCCAGATCAAGAACTACGTATACCGTGCCGGCCTACGCATACGGGGAAGCTCGACGAGGTTGAGCTGAAACCGCTTGTGTGTTGAGCTGTCGCTCAGTCGCTGCACGTTGAAGCCAGCCACGGTCGCCGATTCCCCCTCCGCGAGTCCCTTACGGAGCAATTGTTGCCCGCTCTGGTTCCAGCCATCCTGACCCCACCCGCCGGTGGCCAGGAACGCCCACGGATAGCCGATCCAGGGGTTGCCAACTTCGATGACGTGTCCGGCGTCGATAGCCACGGCCAGGTGCGCCACGTCGAAAACGAAGTCGTGAAAGGGTTCCGGTCCTGACGCGGACTTGGCTGGCAGGGTGATCGTCTCGGTGGCCGGTTCCCAGGCAATGATCTCGCTGTCGATCATTTTCCACGCACGCAGCGAGACGTTGGTGGTGCGCCGGTTGTGCACGTAGAGCAGCACGTCGAGAATCTGCCCTGGCCCCTGTGGACCCCTGGAGTGCTTCCGTGACTGGCGGCGATTCCGGCGCTGCGCCTTGTTCCGCCCACGCCGGTCCTGGCGCCGCCGGCCTCCGCGCTTGCCGTCCAGCACGCCGTCTTTCGCTGCGACGTCCGCCAGGGACGCGGGCAGGAAGAGGCCGCTGGCGGTCAGGCTGCAGGCGCTGGCTGCCGCACGGAGCAACGCGCGCCGTGACTGTTGATCGTTGATGCTCAAGGGCTTCCTTCCAAATATTGCCGGGAGTCCGGCGTGCCGGGCCCGCCAGCCCCCGTACGAAAACTGGATCAACGATAAGCAGTTGGGTGACGTTTCACCCCAGCAAGACGTGCGGGTTTTCACGGCGGCAGATCGATGTCAGGCGGACACGAAGTCCGCCCGAATGAAGCGCAGGTGAAGGCGTTGTGGCACTCCTGGTCAGGTTGCTGGAGCGGCTGCCCGTCCGGGCCAGCGGGCCACCGCCAGGGTGGCGCCAAGGACAACCAGCAGGCCGCCCAGTAGGGCCTCGCTCTGGAGGCGCTCTCCCATGAGCGCTGCCGTGAGCAGCCCCGTCGGGATTTCCAGATTGCAGATGAGCGCGTTCTGGAGCGCCGTCAGGTGACGCAGCCCGAACGCCCACAGCACGAAGCCCAGGGCGGAGCATCCGGCCCCGAGATAGAGCAGCAAGCCCAGGCTCTGCGGGTGTAGCAGCGGCGCTCCTGCAACGTGTGCTTCCAGGAGTGCCATTGGCGCCAGGAACAGGGCGCCGTACATGGCACACCCCGCTAACAGGGGCATCAGGTGCCGGGTCTGGTACGCCTTCCGGCCCAGCGTGGCGTAGACCGCCCCGCTGATAGCAGCCACCAGGAGCAGCGCAATCCCCAGGAGTGAACTCGTCTCCTCACCCTGTATGGCCAGGCCCACCAGGGAGATACCTGTCAAGGAGCAGAGCAGTCCCACCAACTTGAGTGGGTCCAGGTTCTCGCCCAGGAACAGCAGCCCGAGCATGGCGGCAGCGGCGGGTAGTGCCCCGCCCATGACGATGGTGGCGTCCGCGGCGCGTGCGCTTTGCAGCCCCAGGTTCTGGATACCGATGAAGAGCGCAACGCCTGTCAGGCCGAGCGAGGCCGCGCGCCAGCCGAGATCTGGGCGTGAGCCCATGCCTCCTGCCAGCAGGGAGAGCAGCACCCCGGCGACCAGGAAGCGCAGGCAGGCCAACTGCACAGGGTGGATATCGGCCAGGGCGGCTTTGGTAGCGGCCATCGAGGTGCCCCACAGCGTGGCTGTGCCGGCGACGGCCAGCCCGGCCAGGACACGCACTGGTAACACCTTATGCCAACCGAGGGCTGGGAGTAGGGGGAAACGGGTCAGCGGCATCGATTACTCCCCTTGGCAAGCGCCGGCGAGACGCGCGAATCACCTTCACAGGCTGCGCTTCTTGCTGGGGAGCCGCATCCGTACAAATACCTATTTTGCTCACATTGCCGGACAATGCGCAGGAATCGGGTGACAATGGCCACCGGGCAATATCATCCGTACCGAGAGGTAATCAATGTCTGATCTTCCGCACAGCCAGTTGACCCATCTGGAATGCTCCAACTGCGGCGCTGGGTACCCCGCTGACCAGCCCGCCACCACGTGCCCTGCCTGCGGCAAGGTGCTGCTGGCCCGATACAACCTCGCCGCTGCCGCGCAGACCATGACGCCGCAGTCGCTGGCTACGCGCCCCTGGGGCCTGCAGCGCTACACCGAGATCCTGCCGATCCAGGACCCGCAAGCCGCGCCCTCCCTGGGGGAGGGCGGTTCTCCCCTCCACTCCGTGCCGAGACTGGCGGAGGCGTTCGGGTTCGAGACCTTGCTGGTCAAGGACGAAGCGCTCAATCCCACCGGCAGCTTCAAGGCGCGCGGCCTGGCGATGGCCGTGGGCCGGGCGCGCGAGCTGGGGGCCACGACAGTGGCGCTTCCCTCGGCCGGGAACGCCGCCGCCGCGACGGCCGCCTACGCCTCGCGCGCAGGCCTGCAGGCGGTAGTGGCCATGCCGGAAGACACGCCCGCCGCCATGCTCGCGGAGTGCCTGGCCTACGGCGCCGAGGTGATCCTGGTCAAGGGGCTCATCGATGACTGCGGCAAGGTGATCCGGGCCGGCGCGGCTGCGTTCGGGTGGACCGATGTCTCCACGCTGCGCGAGCCCTACCGCGCCGAGGGCAAGAAGACCATGGGCCTGGAGGTTGTCGAGCAGCTTGGCTGGCAGGTTCCCGACGCCATCATCTACCCCACGGGCGGCGGCACCGGCATCGTCGGGATGTGGAAGGCGTTTGCCGA
>JALYWD010000066.1 GCA_030852885.1 Chloroflexota bacterium
GCAGCGAGCCCGGCGGCCGTCAGGATCGCGGTTTCCACGCTACTGCTCCTACGTCCGCTGCCATTGACGAAGACCCGGGAACTGAGCACTCAGCCCGGCAGTGTATCACTTGCCCTGGAGGAGCGATCTGCGCTGCTTCGATGCCAGACACGCGAACGCCGCGCCATCTGCGAAGTCAGACGGCGCGGCAGGTGGAAGGCGAGCTATACCGACCGCAGGACTGTCACCAGGCGCCCCTGCACGGAGACGTTTTCGGCGGGCGTGAAGATCGGCTCCATGGTGGAGTTTGCGGGCTGCAACCGCACACGATCCCCTTCAAGATAGAATTTCTTGAGCGTGGTCTCACGCTGATCCTTCAGCCAGACCGCGACCGTCTCGCCGTTTTCACAGGTCTCCTGCTGCTTGAGGACCACCACATCGCCATCGTCGATGAGGGCGTCGATCATTGACTGCCCCTTGACACGCAGCGCGAAGAGACCCTGGCCGGAGCCACGCACCATGTCCGAGCCGACCTCGACGATTTCGGCGACATCCGAGCCTTCGAGATCGCCTGGGAAGGGGATGGGTAGACCGGCGGCGATGCTGCCGATGATGGGGATGGAAACGACGTTGCGCCGCGCCGGGCCGCGATTCACGAGTTCAATGCCGCGTGAAATCTTGCTGTTCCGGCGAATGACGCCCCGAGCCTCCAGCGCCTTCAGGTTGTAGTCCACGACGCTGGTGGAGGAAATGCCAAGCTCGTTCTGGATATCGCGAATGGTGGGAGGGTAGTCATTCTCATCGAGGAAGGTCTCGATGAACTGGAGGATGGCCTGTTGTTTGCGGGACAGGTCTTTCATGGTCCGCTCCTGACTCATACTGTGTGCAGCGGCCGTGTACGGGTGCCAGAGCGGCGCTGCAATCGCCCCGGAAGCAGGGCGAGCCGTATTGGTGTGGATCATACGTGCGAACACATGTTCGTGTCAATAACGAAGCACTGCTGCAAGTCCTGACCTTCGCAGTAAACTCGGCACAATGACAGACACCACCTTGGGGGCCGACCCCGGCATGCATGAACACGTCCTGGCCAAGCTGGAGTTTCCCGAGATTCTGCAGCGCCTCGCCGCGCACTGCCGCTTCAACGTGGCTGCGGAGCGGGCGCTCGAACTGGGCCCCAGCGGTGAACGCACCACCGTGGTCTACCTCCTGGAGGTCACGGCCGAGGCTGTAGATCTCCTCACCAATTTCCCGGACATCACCATCGGCGGCGCGCGTGATGTGCGCGCGCTGGTTGAACGCGCCGCCAAGGGCACGCGACTGCAGCCGCTGGATCTGCTCCAGGTGCTGGACATGTTGGCGGCGGCACGCACACTGCGCCGCGCCTTCCTGCGCCTGCCGGATGTCGATTCGCGATTCCCACACCTGGCCGGATTCGCCGAGCACCTGATCGAGATTCCTAACCTGGAGGCCGACATTGGCCGGGCGATTGGACCACGGGGAGATGTGCTCGACACCGCCAGCCCTGACCTGGGCCGTATCCGGCGCGAGGTGCGCGTGGCGCAAAGCCGGCTGACCGAGCGTTTGAACTCTCTGGTCAACGGCGGCAAGTACGCGACCGCCCTGCAGGACAGCATCGTCACCATGCGCGACGGGCGCTACGTGGTGCCGGTGCGCTCCGACGCACGCGGACAGGTCCCTGGTGTGGTGCATGACACCTCCGCCAGCGGTCAGACGCTCTTCGTTGAACCGCTCGAAATCGTGGAGCTTAACAACAAGTGGCGTGAGCGGCAGATTGAAGAGCAGCATGAGATCAACCGCATCCTGGATCAACTGAGCGGCAAGACGGGTGACCGGGCTGATGCGCTGAAGAGTTCGGTTGAGGGTGCAGCAGCGTTCGACCTGGCGATGGCCAAGGCACGGCTCGCGTTCGCTATGCGGGCCAATCGCCCGCACGTCTGGCAGGGCGGGGCAACGGGCGACAACGGGCATTCGTCACAGCGGATATCGCTCCGTCGGGCGCGGCACCCCCTGCTGGTCTCGGATGCTGTCGTGCCCATCGATGTAGACCTTGGCGAGTCCTTTCGCGTCCTGCTGATCACCGGCCCCAACACGGGCGGCAAGAC
>JALYWD010000097.1 GCA_030852885.1 Chloroflexota bacterium
CGCCATACGCCTGCAGGATGGACGAGCTCGCGGCAGGAGTCGCGTCCTGCGCCAGCGCGGCGCCCGAGCTGGTGAGGAGGACCAGGGCCAGCGTGGCGCCTAGTGCCAGGCGGATACGTGCAAACATTGCTTCTCTCCACATCTTGCGCGGATACCCGCACAGGTCTCGCTACGACGTGAGCAATAGCTTCCGGTTTTCACCGGCGTGCCTTCAGCATATCGCTGTGGGCATGACTGTCAACACCTAGCAAGCAAGGTTGCGACATCGCAGCGGACGGATATCCGGGCTGCCCGTAGGCCCAGCCGGTCATCATGCAATCGTTGTTGAGGGGATCGCAATCATCTTCCCTGGAGGGGACAGGAAGTCCAGGCTCACGCAGTGGGACATGAGCCAGTCCCAATTTCTCGCAGACGTGTTTCACTGGCGACACACTTGGGCCTCATCTGCCGTAAAATAATGAGAGTCAGGCGGAGAGTGTCGCCTGGCTTGCGGTGGATGACCCCGGCGTCGGGGTGGGAGTGTACGTGTGGACGAGTCACGTTTCGCCGGACTGACCCGGATGATGTCTGGCCTGACCAGCCGCCGTCTGGCCGTGGCAACCGCCGCGGTCAGTGGCCTTGCCCTGGCAGGGCAGGCCGACGCGAAGGATGACGTGAAATCTGAAGGCAAGAAGCGCTACCGCCGGGGAAAGAGGGGCAAGCAAGGGGCGCAGGGACCACAGGGGCCCGCGGGACCAGTTTCTGGCTCCGATGCGGTTCTCGTCAAGAAAACCTGCACCTTGGGCGCGGACAACAACGGCGAACTTGAGGCAGTCGAAGGGTGCACGGCGACTTGCGACAACGGGTTTGTGGCTGTCGGCGGCGGCTATGAGGGGCCGACAGTCTTTGAAGCACTCGGCCGCGTGATCTCCAGCTTCCCAACGCAGAGTGGTCAGAATCCACCCAATGGCTGGGAGACCCGGGTCGGGTACATCGCTATTGGTGACTTCGATGTCAAAACCTATGTGATCTGCCTCCCGGAGTAACCCGGGAGCCTTTCGCGGATGTGGTAACGGGCCGGTGATCTGATGATCACCGGCCCGCTTGCGTTGTAGGAGCGTTGAAAGCAGCCACCCGGCGGCGCGGGCCACCAGGCTACGTCAGTGGTCCGACTCCGGGAAGTTGTCGGGAGAGACGCTGGGTCAAGAGAACGAGATGCTGAGCCCGCAGGCTCAGCATGACACTCAACGAGGGAGCGCGCACCAGACAACTCCCCAAGTCGCACTAGTCAGGAAGTCATTTCCGGCGGCGACGATGAGCGCATTGCCCGCTCCTGGACGCCGCCCCGCCGCCGCGCATCGAGAAAGGTCGCCAGATCGGACTCGCGGATACGGCACTCCGCGCGATCCTCACAGTTTGTCCCGATCAGGGATCCCGCGTTAAGCCACCGGCGCACTGTCATGGCTGTCACCTGCAAGCGCGCAGCAACTTCCGGGACGGTCAACTCGCTCAAGCTCATGCCTCCTTGACATCGCAATAGCCAGTACCTGGCGCCCAGCGTCGCAGCCCGTGTTCAGTGGTCGCTTTCACCTATTAAGCAGAAGCAAAGAGGCGGGCTGGTCAGCGTTGCCAGCATTGGCTGCCCGAGACCACGCATCCCGGGACGGCGCGATAGTCCATTATGTTTAGCGAAGCCACCCCCAGTATAGCGGAATAGCGTTGTGCTTGTGCACGACGGGGGTTGGGAGTGAAAACGGCGTGCTGAGAGGAACGATTGTGCAGCGGAATCACAGCAGCGCCAGGTGGCCGCCGCAATCGTCAGCGATTGGGTTCGAGAAGCGCTCTGGAAGATCACGCGGATCGCTGAGGAGTGAGATGCCGGCGGCGTCAGTTGCTACGCACGCGGGTTGGGCATGGGGATGGCCTGTGCGGGCATGCGGCGCATGCAGAACGGCCCCTGGTCGGAAGGACAGGGGCCGTGTCTTGCAGTTATCCGAACGCGGGGTGTTCGGGCCCGCATTAGCGGACCCAGCCATAGCGGTTCACCGTGGCATCGTGCCGCAGCATGTCCTGGCGGGCCTCGTCAGCGGTCGGGTAGCCAACGCCCTCGTGGGCGATATCACCGTAGTAGCGGTCGAAGCGGGCGCTGCCACCGCTCATGCGGTTGATCAGATTACGAAGCACGTTCATGTCTGTCTCCTCTCATGCTTACAACGAGAGTATATCACAATATCGCGATAAATGCATATGGCAATGTTATCGCGTGCGGCCCGGGCTGGTGCGACAATCCCGGCGTTGATTCATCCCTATGTTGGAGGTACCTGTGGCACTGCATCACCTCGATCCGGACGCGTTCATCACGACCCTCGGCCCGCATGCGCCGATCCTGCATGTGGAGCCGGGCGACACCGTCATCTTCCACACGCTGGATGCCTACGGGTACGACCGGGCGCAGGTGCAACGGGGGGAGACGCCAAACCCGCAGAGCGGCCCGGTCTGGGTCAACGGCGCGGAGCCGGGCGATGCGGTGGAGATCGATATCGTCCGCCTGACCCCCTCGCGGGATCGCGGCTGGACGCGTTACCCCCTGGCCACGAACGTGGTGGACCCGGATATGGTGAACACCTTCCCGGAGCGCGCCTCCGCCGACTGGGCGGTGGATGTGGCGAACTGGACCACCCGCCTGGTCGATCCACCGAAGGCCCTGCAGGACCTGGTGCTGCCGCTGGATCCGATGATCGGCTGCTTCGGGGTGGCGCCGCTGGGCGGCGAAGCGATCTCCACCTCCACGCCAGGCCCGCACGGCGGCAACATGGACTGGCGCGGCTTCCGCGCCGGCACCAAAGTCTGGTTCCCGGTCGGGCGACCGGGCGCGCTGCTGGCCGCTGGTGACGGTCACGCGCGGCAGGGCGACGGCGAGATCAGCGGCACCGGCATCGAGATCTCGATGGAGATGGAGTTGCGCGTTGACCTGCGCAAGAACTGGACGATTGCCTGGCCGCGTGGCGTCACCAGTGACGGCAAGGAGATTTTCACCGTCGGCAACGCGCGTCCGCTCGACCAGGCGTTGCAGCACGCGACCACCGAGATGCTGACCTGGCTGATGACCGACTACGGCTACGACCTGGCTTCGGCCTCGCACCTCATGGGCCAGACCGTCGGCTACGACATCGGCAACGTCTACAACCCGGCCTACACCGTGATCTGCCGTATGC
>JALYWD010000098.1 GCA_030852885.1 Chloroflexota bacterium
ATGTTGGCGAGAAGCTGCAGCCGGTGTGCTCGTCACCTCGTCGTCGTCCTTTCCACTGACAATCACGACGCACAACGATAGCCCGGACCACCCCAACGGGTAGGCAATTTGCCCTCATCGCCACGGGCAACGCGGTAAACTCCCGTGTTGGAAGGTTGGTGTGCCCACCATTGCTGCTGTGGCATATCTGGTTGCGCAACGTATCGCGCGACGGCTCGCCGTGCGTGGCGCACCGTCTGGCGAAAAGCCGCGCTGTATAGATGCGGAGGACTCAGTTGAAACGAGGAACGGGACGTCGCTCTGGCGCGCTGGGCGTGGTAGCGACAGTTGCCATGCTGCTGCTCTCTGCCTGCGGCAACGTCAGCGAAAACGCCATGACCCAGGAAGCCATCACGCGCGTCCCGGAGATGAGCGATGCCGCCGCGGAGGCGACGCGGACGGCCGGCACCCCTGGTGCGGGCGAGGGCGGCGGAGCCACCGTGCCGGAGGGCGAGGTCGCGCAGGAAGTGACCATCGCCATGCACGACATCTTCTTCGAGCCGAAGGAGATCACCATCCCGGCGAACACGAACGTCAAGTTCATTCTCCCGAATGAAGGCGCGGCCGTTCACAACTTCTCCATTCCTGACCAGGACATCAGTGTCGATGTAGCGCCGGGCGAGACCAAGGACGTCGTCGTCAACCTGCCAGCCGGTGAGTACAGCTTTGACTGCGATGTGCCAGGCCACAAGGAAGCCGGCATGATCGGCACGCTGAAGGTGGAGGAAGGCGCTGGTGGCGCGGCGCCGGCTGCTGAAGGCACCCCGGCGGCGGGCGCGGAGGCGACACCGGGTGCGGCGGGTGAGGCTCCCGCCGGTGCAGGCGAGGAAGCCGCCCCGGCTGAAGCAGCCGCCCCTGCGGCCGCTGCCGAACCGGTCACGGTGGTCTCGCATGACATCTTCTTCGATCCGAAGGACGTGACGATTCCGGCCAATACGGACGTCACCATCTCGCTCCCCAACGAAGGCGTCACCCTGCATAACTTCTCCATTGAAGAATTGGGCGTCAGCGTCGATATCCAGCCCGGCGAGACCAGGGAAGTCGTCGTCAACGCGCCAGCGGGAACCTACGAGATCATCTGCAACGTGCCCGGTCATAAGGAAGCGGGCATGGTGGGCACGCTGACGGTCACTGAGAGTTCGGGCGCCGTAGAAGGCGCCGCGCCTGCGGAGGCCACAGCCGAACAGGCTGCCGCCAGCCCGGCTGCCGAGGAAGCCGCTCCCGCCGAGGAAGCCGCGGCTCCTGCGTCGGCCGAGCCTGTCACGGTTGTTTCTCACGATATCTACTTCGATCCCAAGGAAATCACCATCCCGGCCAATACGGATGTGACGTTCACGCTGCCCAATGAGGGCGTGACCATCCACAACTTCTCGATCCCTGATCTGGGTATCAGCGTGGACATTCAGCCCGGTGAGACAAAGGAAGTGGTGGTCAACGCACCCGCTGGAACGTACGCGTTTGACTGCGATGTTCCTGGCCACAAGGAAGCCGGCATGGTCGGCACCCTGACCGTGACCGAGAGTGCAGCCCCAGCGACAGACGCCGCACCAGCGGAGGCTGCGGCCGAGCAGGCAGCTTCTCCGGCGCCAGCTGCCGAGGAAGCAACTCCGGCAGCGGAAACCGCCGCGCCCGCCGCCGCTGCTGAACCGGTCACGGTCGTCTCGCATGACATCTTCTTCGATCCGAAGGAGATTTCAATCCCGGCGAACACGGACGTTACCTTCATTCTCCCGAATGAAGGCGTGACGATGCACAACTTCTCCATCCCTGATCTGGGTGTCGACGTCGATATCAACCCTGGTGAAACCAAGGAGGTCGTCGTCAATGCCCCGGCGGGGACCTACGTGTTCGACTGCAATGTGCCGGGCCACAAGGCCGCAGGGATGGTCGGCACGCTGACAGTGACAGAAGGCGCGGGCACTGCTGCTGAAGACGCGGCGCCTGCGGAGGCCACCGCCGAGCAGGCCGCCGCCAGCCCGGCCGCGGAGGAAGCCGCTCCTGCCGAGGAGGCTGCGGCTCCGGCAGCGGCTGAGCCGGTGACGGTCGTCTCGCACGACATCTTCTTCGACCCGAAGGAGATCACGATTCCGGCCGATTCCGACGTGACGTTCTCCCTGCCGAACGAGGGGGTGACGCTGCACAACTTCGCGATTGATGCGCTCGACATCAGTGTGGACATCGCACCCGGCGCCAACGAGGAAGTCGTGATCAACGCTCCGGCTGGCACCTACGAGTACTACTGCAACGTACCCGGCCACAAGGCAGCCGGCATGGTGGGGACGCTCACCGTCGAGTAGCCGCTCCTGTTGCATAGGTCACGCCCCGTGGCCCGGTTCACCTACGAACCGGACGCCACGGGGCGTTTTATTCTGGGACAATGTGGGCCGGAGATATTTGCGCCTTGTCACCGCCCAGGAGGCTGCTCATGACATCCACCGAATCTGCAGTAACGACGCAAGTCGTCGCTCCCTTCGACTCCGTCCACAACCTGCTGGCGGGCGTTGATGGCGTCCTTGCCATCGATCCGGCCGGGTCCGTCACGGTGCAGGATGCCGGCGCGCTGCGCGCCACCCTGATCGACCGCCTGGTCGCCACCGCCGTCTTCGCCGATGGCGCCGCGCGCGATGCCGCCCGCTGGATCATCCGCCTCGCCGCTGCCGAAGCCGGCATCTGGCCGGCCTCGATCCAGGATGTCTACCTGGCGGCGGGACGCGGCGAGTACACGCACCGCACCGCACCGGCGATCAATGTGCGCGCGCTCAGCTTCGACACCATGCGCGCTGCCTTCCGCGCCGCCCTCGCCAACGACTGCAAGATCATGCTCTTCGAGCTTGCCCGCTCGGAGATGTCCTACACGCAGCAGCGGCAGGGCGAGTACGTGAGCAACGCGCTCGGGGCGGCCATCAAGGAAGGGTTCACCGGCCCCGTCTTCATCCAGGGGGATCACTACCAGGTCAGCGTCAAGAAGTGGGCGAGCGACCCGGACGGCGAGATCGCCGCGATCAAGGAGCTGATCAGCGACGCCATCGCGGCGGGGTACTACAACATCGATGTCGATGCCTCAACGGTCGTCGATCTCGCGCTGCCAACGCTGGAAGCACAGCAGGCACTGAACGCTGAACTGACGGCCCAACTCACCGAGTACATCCGCGAGATCGAACCGGACGGCGTGACCGTCTCGGTCGGTGGCGAGATTGGCGAGGTGGGGCTGCGCAACTCGACGGTGGAAGATCTGCGGGCGTTCATGACCCAGTACGAGGCCCAACTCAAGGATCGTTCCAGCAAGGCGGGCAAGGAGATCGCGGGCATCTCCAAGATCAGCGTCCAGACGGGCACGTCCCATGGCGGCGTGGTGCTTCCGGACGGCTCCATCGCGGAGGTGGCGGTGGACTTCGACACCCTGCGCGACCTCTCCGATGCCGCTCGCAAGGACTACGGCATGGGCGGCGCGGTCCAGCACGGCGCATCCACCCTGCCAGAGACCGCCTTCGGCAAGTTCGCCGAGGCGGGCGCGGTCGAGGTGCACCTGGCCACGGCCTTCCAGAGCATGATCTACGATCACCCGGCCTTCCCGAAAGCCCTGCTTGACGAGATATACGCCTACCTGACGGCCAACCACTCCGACGAGCGCAAGGCGGGCCAGACGGACGCGCAGTTCTTTTACGGCGCACGCAAGCGGGGCATCGGCCCCTTCAAGCGCCAGATGTGGGACATGCCGGCCGAGACGCGCGACGCCATTGCCGCCAGCCTGGAGGAGACCTTCAGCCAGCTCATGCAGAGGCTCCGGGTGGCGGGCAGCGCCGGCATCGTCGATAAGGTCGTGCAGCGGGTCGATGTCCCCGCGCCGATTCCGGCCAGCCTCGTCGCGGCGCTGAAGGGTGAAGCAGTGGCAGCAGGCGGCGCCGAGGCCGCCATCGAGGAAGTCGAGGGCGAGTAATCGCCAGACCGGGGAGGCGAACAATGATTCCAGCTTTCAGCAGGCGCTTGCCGCACCTGCTCCTCGCGTCACTGTTCGCTGTCGCCATCTCCCTCCCTGCGCTGCCAGTGGCGGCGCAGGGGGAGTACGTCTGCCAGGGCACGGCGCTCGTTGATGATGGCCTCTCCTCGGCAGCGATGGGTCTGACCCGGGGCGAGATCGAGTCGCTCTACGGTGCGGGCATCGCCACGCAGACGGGCTGGCTCTGGGAGTTCCAGGGCTTTGACCTGGTCCAGACCAACTGCGACCTGATCGTGAGCATCGACCCCGCCAG
>JALYWD010000119.1 GCA_030852885.1 Chloroflexota bacterium
CCCTGGATCGGCTCCAGCAGGATGGCGGCCGTTTCCCCATCAACCGCCGCGTCCAGGGCGTCGATATCGTTGTAGGAGACGTGTGTGGTGGCGGGGGAGAGCGGCTCGAAGGGGCCCCGGTACTTGGCATCATGGGTGGCGGCCAGGGCCCCAAGTGTGCGCCCGTGGTACCCGCGCTTGGCCGCAACCAGCTTCTGCCGTCCGGTGGCGGAAATCGCGAACTTGATCCCCGCCTCGATCGCCTCCGCGCCGGAGTTGGTCAGAAAGTAGCGGGTCAGGCCCTCCGGGGCGATCGTGGCGATCTCGGCCAGGGCTTCGGCGCGTAGGTCGTTGTAGAAGCTCTGGTGACACGTGGCCAGCGTCTGCAACTGGTCGTAGAGCGCGGTAGCAAACTCCGGGTCCGCGTGACCCAGCACCGCCACGCCGTAGTTGCTCATGGCGTCGAGGTAGCGCTTGCCGTTCGTGTCGTACAGATACGCGCCCTCGCCACGCACCAGCGCAATGTCGCGCTTGGCGTAGAGCGACGGCTGATGCTCCGTTTCCAGGCGTTGAATCTCGGCGAGGTCGAGGGTGACGGTAGACATCGTGGGTCTCCTTAGACGGTAGCAGCGGATGCAGAGCGGCGAACAGTGGTGCCACGCCCGGCCAGCGCGGCGGTGACAGGCGCAGCGATGCGGCCGTCGGCGAACACGACACGGCCCACGCCGCGCTCGACCGCGCCCAGCGCGGCCTCGACCTTGACCACCATGCGCCCGCCAGCCGAGGCGAGTGCCGATTCCGGCGCGTCGGCGTCAATCTCGGTGATCAACGAGGATTCATCGCGCACGTCGGCCAGCAGGCCGGGCGTGTCCGAGAAGAAGATCAGCCCGTCCGCGCCGAGCACCGTCGCCAGCTCCAGGGCCAGCTTGTCGCCATCGACATTGATTGGCGTGCCCTCTTCGCCCAGCGCGGGCGGGGTCAGGACCGGCACGTAGCCGTTCTGCAGCAGTAGCGTCACCAGCGTGGGGTCAATCGTCTCCAGCGTGCCGGCATGGTCATCGCGGAAGATGCGCGTCTTGCCATCCTCCGAGCCGCGCAGCACCGGCTTGCGCCGTCCCACCCCGATGCCGCCGTCGATGGCGCTGAGGCCAACGGCATTCACACCGGCAGCGCGCAGCGTCGCCACCAGGCGCTTGTTCACCTTGCCGCAGTACGCCATCAGCATGGCGTCCATGGTTGGCGCATCCGTGTAGCGGCTGACGCGCCCACTCGACGAGGTGACCATGCGCGGCGGCATCCCCAACTGCCGGCTCAGGTCGCTGAACTCGGCGTTCCCCCCGTGGATAATCACCACCGGTTCCGCAAACCCCGCCAGATCCTGCGCGAAGTTGCGGAATCCGCCCTCGCCAATGGCAGCCCCGCCGCCAATCTTGATGACCAACATTTCGTGCTCCTGACGTCGCTAGGGGGAGACGCCTCTGCGGAGGCTTGGGGGAGACGGCCTGCGGGCCTTAGGGAGTAAGGGAATAAGAAAAAGAGGAACGACGTGCCGAAGAACTCCTTCGTCCCTTATTCCCTTACTCCCTAAGCGAAGCGTCTCCCCCAAAGCGCCGCAGCGCGTCTCCCCCTCTAGATGGGGTGGAGCCCCGTGAACTCCAGCGCCGTGTCTTCCTCGTAGCCCATGCGGATGTTGAACGACTGCACGGCCTGGCCGGCCGCGCCCTTCATCAGGTTGTCCAGCGCCGCCATGACCACGATGCGGTTGGAATTCGGGTCACGCTCGAAGCCAACGTCGCAGAAGTTGGAGCCGGAGAGCAGCTTCGGTTCTGGATAGCGATGCACCCCCGAAGCTTCCTTGACCAGCCGCAGGAACGGCTCGTCCTTGAATGCCTTGCGGTAGATGCCCCAGATCTCCTTGTCCGCCAGTGGCTCCTTCAGGTAGACGTGGGAGGTCGCCAGGATGCCGCGCACCGCCTCGACAGAGGTCGCGGAGAACGCCACCTCCGGCGCGGCCCCAGCGACGGTCAACTCCTGGATGACCTCGGCGGAGTGCCGGTGCCCCGTCGGCTTGAAGGAGCGCATCACGCCAGCGCGCTCCGGGTGGTGCGAGCCAAGCCCCGGCGAGCCGCCAGAGCCGGAGGAGCCAGTCTTGGCTTCCACCACCACCGGCTTGCTCAGGTCCACCACCTGCGCCTGGTAGAGCGGGTACAGCCCCAGGATGGTGGTGGTGGCCATGCAGCCGGCGCTGGAGATGAGGTCCGCCTGCTTCAGTTCCTCACGGTGCAGTTCCGGGATGCCGTAGACGAAGTCATCGAGCAGGTCGGGCACGGTGTGCTCGTGCCCGTACCACTTCGGGTAGTCAGCGGCGTTGCGCAGGCGGAAATCCGCGCTGAGATCAATGATGATCGGCGCTTTCTCGCGCAGGTCATTCATCTGGCTCATGACGACGCCGTGGGGCAGCGCGCTGAAGAGGACATCGACATTCTCGATATCCTTGACCGCGGAAAACTTGAGGTCCGACCGCTTGCGCAGGTTGGGGTGCACGGAGCGGACGAACTTCCCGGCGTTGCGTTCCGAGGTCACATACTTGATCGTGACCTCCGGGTGCCCCATGAGCAGGCGAACCAGCTCGCCCCCTGCGTACCCACTACCTCCGACAATTGCGACATCAACCATGGAACCTTGCCTGCTCCCTACTGCGTATCCGGGGTGTGCGTGCCCCAAACCAATGTGTACAACGAAAGGGCCGAAATGGGGCCCGCCAGGAGATCCTTTTCCAGCCGCGCCAATCCCCGCGCCAGTGCGTCGTCCGGGATGAGCAGGAGCGAGGAGTACGCGCGCTCGCGATACCCAAGGATATCGGTCAGCGGGTACTCCAGCTCCACATGCGTCTCGTGAATGCCGGTCAACCCGGAGGCCGTCATCTCCGCGTGCAGTGTCTCGATCGTGGGGTAGCGCCGTTCCTCGATGGCGACCGTTTCCGGGAAGTAGTTGGAGAGCGGCCGCCGCCGCGCGATATCCTCCCGCGAGTCCGTGACCGTGGCAATCTTGCCGCCCGGCGCCAGCACCCGCGTGACCTCCGCGAAGTAGGCGGCGCGGTCCCCAACATGGTGGATCACGTCGGTCGAGTAGACGAGATCGAAGGCTGCGTCCGGAAAGGGCAGGACCTCCGCCGATCCCGCTGCCAGCGCAGTCCAGGGCGCCGCGCCCCCGGCCCGCTGCCGCATCTGGTCTGATGGCTCAATCCCGGAGATAGCGCAGCCGGTCGTTTCCTGGAGCGCACGCGCGTAGTTCCCCGTGCCACAGCCCACGTCGAGCACGCGCGACCCCGCGTGCAGTCCCGCTTCGCGGCTGAGGTCCGCGACAACGCCCGGGTGCACCGCGCGGTTGCGGGCGTAGGCGGCAGCGGCAGCCTCATAGTCGGTGCGGGACGGCGTGATCGAGGCGTACATCAGGACGTTACCGCGAGGTCAGCGTCCGCCAGCGCATTGCGGCGCGCCCGTTCCGCCGTGGCCACGGAGACGACGTAGTCGGCGAAGCGGCCGGGGATATTGACCCCGGTGGTGTCGATGCTGTTGCGGAACTCCATCGTGTAGTTGACCTCGTTCACCAGCAGGCCGCGCTCACTCTCGAAGAGGTCGATAGCCACCACGCCGCCGCCCACGGCCCGGGCCGCCGCGCGCGAGAGGTGATCGAGTTCGTCGGTGACGGGGCAGTTGCTGGCCGCGCCGCCGCGCGCCGTATTCGTGATCCAGTGCGGCGAATCGCGGTAGATGGCGCAGATCGTCTCGTCGCCAACCACGAAGGAGCGGATATCGCGCCCCGGCTTGTTGACATATTCCTGGAGATAGAACGCGCCGTGGTGGAACGAGCCGAGCGTCACCTTGTGCTCCAGCAGCGCCTCGGCCGCATCGCGGTCGTTGACGCGGGCCAGCAGCCGCCCCCATGAGCCAACCGCCGGCTTCATCACCACCGGGTAGCCAAGCTCCTCGCAAGCGGCCAGCGCCGATTCCGGCGTGTAGGCGACCAGCGTGCGCGGGCCGGGAATGCCGTGCTTCTCCAGCGCGGCCGAGGTCAGAATCTTGTCGCCGCACGTGTTCGCCACCTCGTAAGTGTTGACCGTGGGCACGCCCCAGTCGTTCAAGACCTTCAGGGTGTACAGGGCGCGCAGGTGGTTGATGGCGCGCTCCAGCACCACATCACAGCGCAGCATGGCGGGATCCGGCCGCGAGAGATCGAGCACGATATCTCGGTCATCGAAGCGCACGATCTCGACGCCGCGCTCCTCCAGTTCCCCGATCAGCAGCTTCTCTTCCACGCGCACGCGCGACAGCAATACCCCAACGACCAGTTGCTCGCTCATTGCACTCCAACCATCGCGGTGCGCACCGCCTCTTCCACAATTGCCCCGGCGATATCGACATCCGTCGTGGTTGCCAGGCCCTTGAACTCACCGCCGGTGTTGACCTCGATGATCTCGAGCCCGTTCGCGGTCTCGATCAGGTCAACGCCG
>JALYWD010000168.1 GCA_030852885.1 Chloroflexota bacterium
ACCAACCCGGACTGGTATCACAATATCGCCGCTCACCCGGAAGTTACGGTCGAGGTTGGCGGTGAGAAGTTCCCGGCCCGCGCCGAGATCGCGCCCGAACCGGAGCGCACCCGCCTCTTTGATGCGCAGGCAGAGATCATGCCTGGCTTCCGTGAGTACCAGAACAACACCACGCGCGTTATCCCGGTTGTCACCATCACTCGCGCTTGACGCAGTGGCGTGGCAACGTCCCTCGACCGTTGCCGCGCCTATCTGCTATTCCTCCCGGTCAGACCGAACGTCTGGCCGTGGAGGATGCGCGTGATCGAATACCGCAGTGATATCACACAGCTTGCCCCTGAGCAGATTCAGGGGTTTTTTGTTGGCTGGCAAAACCCCTTCCCTCCGGAAACGCACCTGCGCATGCTGACCGGGAGCGACCTCGTCCAGGTTGCCATAGATGCTGACACTGGCCGCGTCGTCGGCTTCATCGCCGCGCTGACCGATAACGTCCAGGGTGCATTCATCACGCTGCTGGAAGTGCTGCCGGAATACCAGGGCAAAGGAGTGGGCAAGGCTCTGCTGACCCAGATGCTGGATCGGCTCAGCCATATCCAGACCATTGAATTGATGTGTGACGCCGACCTCGTCCCGTTCTACGAGCAATTCGGCATGAGGCCGTCTGGCGGCATGGTGCTGCGCCGCCGTAAACCGTGAGCCTCTACCTCGCGCGTGTAGCGGAGGTACCAGGGTCACGGGCGAAATCGTGGCCTGTGGCGTAGTCTATGCGCGCCCGCTCGCAGACCCCGATCAGTGTGATTCGGGCTACCGGAAAGGACGATGTTCCATGCGATATCGGCGCGCACTCCTGGCGACATGTGGCCTGACACTTTCGCTTTCCCTGATGGCCCCGCTCGCCTCTCTGGCCCAGGATGCCACTCCGGCAGCCGGCTCAGACGCCCAACCAGCATCCTGCGATGCCGAGCCGCGTGATCTCGATGAACTCGTGGCCCTCTGGTTCGATGAGTCCGGCGCCCCTGCGGCAACGCCAACCGCGGCGATGATGGTTCAGGACGAGGCAACGTTGCCGGACGGCCCGAAGCCAGAGGATGCGGACGTTGCGGCCATCGGGGAAACGACTCACCAGTGGCTGTACTGCATCAACATTGCCGGCGACTACGCCCGCGGCTTCAACTTGATGACGGACAACCTGGTAAGTCAGTTTGGGCCAGACACCACGAATCCGAACCAGGACACGTTAGAGGAAGTCCATGCGCTGCTAGAGGCACAGTCAGCCGCAACTCCCGTTCCGAGCACAGAAGGCCAGTTGCGTTTGCCAGCGCTGGGAGGGCCTCGCAAGGCGCGCCTGCTGGAGGATGGCCGCGTTGGAGCCATCTGGTCCATCGGCGGTGACCGCGTCTTCATCACGTACGAGAATGTGGACGGTACGTGGTTGGTTGACGAGGTTGCGGATATAGCTGACCCGGTGGAGGGCACGCCCACGGCAGATGCCACCCCGGCGCCGTAACACACCTCCGCATCCGAATCACCACCGCGCGTTGCCGGGCCTCTGGCAGCGCGCGGTTCTTGTCTCACGCACGCCGAAGGGCGAGATCCGGCAATTCCGACTCCGCAGATCAGGAATTAGGTTGAATTCTGATTAGGTTCATCAGATTAATATTTGTTGACATGCAAGCCTCACAATGATACGATTGCGTCCGTCAGCGGGCTTACCTGCAGGCCAAAATGGTCCGTGAAAGGAGCACTACCATGGTTAAGATCAAGGACGGCCAGTGCGGCATGTGCGCCCACTACGGAGACAACAACCCGGGTGAGGTCAAGCTGATCCAGATCCGTCTCAAGCACGAGGCCCCGGAGACGCTGATCGAGGAGTGCGGTCACCCGCAGCTCGCGCCGTTGCACCTGGTAGTCACCGCCAACAGTGGTTGCGCTGGCTTCGAGCCGGTTGCGGCCGAGCGGTAGCATCGGGCGGGAACTTCCGTCACCCTGATAGCGTTTCCGTTGCGAGGGCCGGTCCTGGGACCGGCCCTCGTGCTTTGCGTACCCGGAAATCGTGTTACGGTTGGCCGGGTTCTCACATGGCTTTCTATCATTCATCCTACGTATGCGTGAATCCTCCTGATTCACGCTTGATCGCGCCAGCATCCAAACCTGCCGCGACATTGGCTCACACCAGCCAGAGGACACTGATGAACGACGCCTCTCAGACTGCGGCCGCCAGCCCGGCGGCCACGCTTTCCGCACCCACCAGCAACGGCGCACACGGCCGTGACCGGGTCGGGATCGTGGCGCGTGGCGAGCAGCAGGCGACGGAGGCGATAGCGGAGGCGCTTATCGCCCTGGGCTTTACCCCGCGCAACGTCGATGTGCGCCCCATCCCCTTTGAAGGCACCTGGGGTCTGGCGACCTCCGCCGCCTACGGCCTCGCCAATGAAGCGGTCACGCGCGAACTGGAAGCCAGTGGCCAACTGGAAGGTCTGTCCAGGAAGGAAGCGAAAGCGCTGGCTTCCGGCGCCGTCCGGGAGCGCGTACCGCTCCTGGCGCAGGAGATCGCCGGACACATCGCCGCCAGCGGCAACCCCATTTTTGGCTCGGTTGAGGCGGTAAACGGCTACGTCAATATCGCCTTCGATAGTAATGCGGTTGCCGCCACGCTGATTGAGGAAGTGCTGACGCGCGGGGCTGCCTATGGCCAGGGCGCGCCAATCGCCGAAAAGGTGATGGTTGAGCACTCCCAGCCGAACACCCACAAGGAGTTTCATGTCGGGCACCTGCGCAACAGCGTGCTGGGCGTGGCGGTCAGCAATGTGCTGCGCGCTGCCGGGTACGAGGTGCAGGACGCCAACTACATCGGCGACATCGGCATGCACGTGATCAAGTGCCTCTGGTGCTACGAGAACTTCCACAAGGGCGAAGAACCTGCGGACCGCAATGCGCGCGGCCGCTGGCTGGGCGAGATTTACAGCGAGTCAGACGCCCGGGTGAACTACCGGAAGGACGTGCTGGAGTTCCTGCAACTGCTCTCCACCGAGGACCAGCAGTTCATCACCGCCATCGACCGCGTGCTCAAGTTCCTCTGGCGCAAGGGCGCGGACGGTGAAGATGTCGCCTACCTCCTGGGCCGCCTCAGCCACGCGCAGCCGATCAAGGATGAGCTTTTGCGGGAGGATGAAGTCATCCCCCGCTTCTGGCCGATTGTCGGGGACCAGTTGCGCGCCGAGGTCGCCAATCCGAAGCCGTATGTCCCGGTCGATGGTGTGCCCGAGCCGACCATGACCCCAGAGGAACGCCTGGCACGCTGGGAGGAACTTGCCGTCCACATGGACGACTGGTGGGGACCTTCGAAAGCGTGGCGAGACGAGGTCAAGCAGACCTTCGCTCGCTGGGAGGCGCAGGAGCCGGAGTTCGTTGAACTCTGGAAAGAGACGCGGGAGTGGAGTATGGAAAGCTTCCGCCGCATCTTCCAGGAACTCGGCGCCACATTCGATGTCTGGCTCTTCGAGAGTGAGGTCGAGGAAGCCGGCAAGGTCATCGTGCGGGAACTGCTGGACATCGGCCTGGCCGAGATCTCCGAGGGTCTGCCGGTCGTCAAGATCGACGAAAAGCTCGGCCTCACGGAGCCGACCTACCGCACCATGCCGATCCTGCGCTCTGATGGCTCCAGCCTCTACTCCACCAAGGACCTGGCGCTGACCAAGCGCAAGTTCGAGGAGTTTGGCGTTGACCGGGCGATCTGGGTGGTGGACGTGCGGCAGGCACTCTACTTCCAGCAGATCTTCAAGATCCTGGAACTCTGGGGCTTCGAGCAGGCCAAACTGGCGTACCACCTCGACTACGAGATGGTGCGGTTGCCGGAAGGCGTGATCTCCTCCCGCAAGGGCAATGCGCCGCTCTACAGCGATGTCCGCGACGCGGTCCTGACCCGGGCACGCGAAATCATCACCGAGAAGAACCCCGAGATGCCGGCGGAGCGCAAGGCCGAGGTGGCCTGGGATGTCGCGCTGGGCTCGCTGAAGTACGCGATGCTCAACCGTGACACCAACAAGGTCGTGGTCTTCGATCTGGAGGAAGCGCTCTCCTTTGACGGCCACGCCGCGCCCTACATCCAGTACGCGCACGCGCGGGCCAGCCGCATCCTGGAGCACGCGGGGGAGACCGAGGCCTCGCTGCTGCAACGGCTACCGGGCCTGGACTTCGGGACACTTCAGGCAGAGGAGCTGAGCCTGCTGCAGACCATTGCTTCCCTGCCGGAGGAGATCCAGCGTGCGGCGGAGGAGTACCGGCCGCTCCTGATTGCGTCCTACGCCTACGAGCTGGCCAAGCGCTTCAACGACTTCTATCACGCCTGCCCGGTGCTGGTCTCCCCGGAGCCCACCCGCACCGCGCGCCTGGCCCTCACCGCCGCGACCCGGCGCACCCTGGCCAACGCCCTGGGCATCCTGGGCATCGCCGCGCCGGAGCAGATGTAAGGACATATGCGAAACAAAAAACCCGGGCGGCTCATGGCCGTCCGGGTTTATCGCAGCATTGAACATCGTCCCCCGAACACGAAGTCCGAATCGGCGTCCACCCTCCGGTGTCAACCTGAGCGAAGTCGACGTCTCCTCACGGCGCCCGCCGGCGCTCCGACCCTGCGGCAATGGCCCGCTCATAGAGGTGGAGGGCCTCGGCGACGCGTCCCGTGCCTCTGGCCACACAGGTCAGGGGATCATCCGCGCGGTAGACCGGCTTCTTCAGCTCCGTCTGCAGCCGGCGGTCCAGCCCCAGCAGCAGTGCCCCACCCCCGGCCAGCGTGATCCCCTGCTCCATGATGTCAGCCACCAGCTCCGGTGGCGTCTCCTCGATCGCGGTCTTCACGACTTCGACGATGGTGTTCACCGGCTGCGAGATGGCGTCGCGCAACTCGACCGAGGAGACCTCGACCGCCTTGGGCAACCCCGTCAGCAGGTCCCGCCCCCGCAGCGTCACCCGCAGCTCCTCCTCCAGCGGGTAGGCCGAGCCGG